>SLOV01000125.1 GCA_007132345.1 Kiritimatiellia bacterium | reverse complement strand
TCGAGCTGCGGGCTGCACGCGAGCGCTTGGACCGGCTCGCCGCCCAAAGCGAGGAACAATCGACCGAGGAGATCTGGGCCGGCAGCGAGGCCGCCCGTCTTGCGGAAGAACGGGAAAACCTTGAGCGATCGATCGAGTCGATTGAGGTCGCTCTTGCTGAGTTGAACGCCGAGAGTGCGCCCGCGCATACCGACGCTCCGGAGGCAGTCGTTCCGGCTGCATCCAGAGAGCGCGCCGCCACCCTTCTTGCAGAGGCGCGCGCGCTGGTTGCGGCGGGTGAAATCGATGAGGCATCGGTTCGACTCGAAGAGGCGACCCAGGTTGCGCCCTCCTTTCTTCCGGCGCGCATCATGAAGGCACGCTTGCTTGAGCAGGGCGGCCACTATGCCGCAGCCCTGGAGGAATGGGACAACGCGCTTCGTCTGGCAGCCGACCCCGCGCTGACAGAGGAGTTGACCGGGGCACGCGCCCGAGCGGCTCGGATCGAGGCGCAGGCGCGGTCCGACGCGGCGCGCGAGACGCCGCGCCGCACCGTCGAGCGGGATGTTCTGCCGCGGCGTGTGCGCATTGGCGCCATGCACCGCAACCGGCTCCCGCAGCGGGATGGTTATGACGAGGTGCGTATCATCCGATTCGGCGTCAGCCAGGACATTGAACAGGGTCCAGTCCGGCCCGATGGAGTTTACTTCGATGTACGGTTCATCGATCGCGTCGTGGGTGGGGACGATGTGTTTGTGAGTCGCGTTCCCGTCTCGGCAGAGAATCTCAAGGTGCAAGGGGCCTGGCCCGCCGACGAGGAGCGGGAGTTCTCCGTGCTTTATATGGTGCCTGAGGGCTTCCGCGAGCGGGACGCGGCGGAGCGTGGGGTGGATCTCCGGTTCTACGGCTTTCTCATCCGCGCCTACTACGACGGTATCCTGCAGGACACGAAGGCCTTTCCCGGTTCGCTACTCGATCGGCCCGACGCTTCCCATGTGCGGCCCTGAACCGCCACGGTGCGCCGTCGCGGGGAATCGCATGAACCTGCTGCTCCAAGCTATGCGGTTTTTCCTCGAACCGGATGCCGACACTTCGTTGGCCGAGCTTTCCTTCGACCCGGCAATGCGCGCTGCGATTCGCCGGAATCGTCTGGCGCCAGTGCTTGCGCATGTTGCCGAAAAATGGCCCATCGAGTCGGAGTCGGATGCCTGGTTGAAGACCGCCTGCCACGCCGCCATGGCGGAGACGGTGGCTCGGTGTGCGGCTCTCGAAGCGGTACGCAATACCCTGTGCGACATACCCTGGCTGCTCCTGCGCGGGCCCGTGCTGGGGGCCGCGCTGTATGGAGATGTCTTCCTGCGCCCCTTCGGCGACCTGGATGTCCTGGTCGCCGAGGAGCATGTGGTCGATGTGTTACGGCGTCTGGACGAAGCGGGCGCCACGCCGCCCGCCGGTGCACTGGCGGATGCGTACTACCGTCGTTACCATTTGCATGTGCAGCGCTACTTGCCGGGGCCCGCGCGACCCGTTCTCGCCGAAGTACACTGGCGCATCGATCATCCCTACACACTCTTCACGCCGGACCTTTCGGGCGTGCTCGCCCGTGCGCGACCGGTCCCGATCATGGGGATCGAAACGTCGATGCCCGGACCGGAGGACCTATTGCTCCTGTCCGCCTTACATCTACTCAAACACGCGGTTTGGCTGCCGGTGTGGGTGGAGCAAGGAAGGGTTGACCGACTACTCGATGCGGGCGCGCTGATCGGGTTGCTGGATATCGCGCTCCTCTGCCGCTCCGGCATGGATGTGGAGATCGAACGGGCAAAGGAACGGGCGGTTGCCTGGGGGGCGGCGGGGGCAGTGCGTACGTGTCTGGACGCAGCCGAAGCCGTCTGGCCCGGCGTCGTGCCCGAGGCAACCCGTGCCTCGTTCGCCGCCACTCCGCCTGGGCGCATTCGGCGCTTGTGCGAGCGGTGGGGCGGCCGCCGGCCTGAGCCCGATTCCGCCCTCTCCAGGTTACAGCGTTGGCGTCGCGGCGGGGTTTTTCGTCTTGTTCGACTGCTCGATCTCGTGGAGTACTTCTGCCCGCCTCCCGATTTTCTTCGGCGTCGTTATGGGCGTTGCGGCATGAGGGATCGGGTCGTCCATCTGAACGGGGCGGTGCGTGCGTTGGTCGGAAACGGTCTCGCTTTGCGACGCGCCCAGCGGGATGCGCGCGAAATGAAAACGTAAGACGGAGAAGGCCGCTCATGACCGAATCGATGACAACAACCAAACGCAGCAGGATTGCCACAATGGCGACGCTGGCCCTCTGGACGGCCGATCTGGCCTTGCTGGGGCTGGTGCTGATGCTGCCGGTGATCTGGGTTTGGGAGCATTTCCTCTTCGAGATCGGTCCGTTCCGCGGGCGATTGAGCTGGAACTGGAAACCAATGGTGGCCCTCGTCGCGTTCTGCGTGGCGCGCGTGGCCTTGAAACGCTGGCTGGCAGCCACCGCGCCGCCCCGGCGCCGCGCCCCGTGGGATCATCCGGCGGTCCGCCGCATTGGCCTGGCGGTTGGCAGCGTACTGCTCTTCTTCCTGGGGTTCGAAGCCGTCCTGACATGGCGCGGGTTTGAGGGCACGCTGCCGCCTATTGTCATTCAAGGCGCCGATGAAGGCACCGAGTGGAGCCGCGCGCATATTCCCGACCGGGAACTCCTCTGGCGCTTCGCGCCGGGCCACGAATTCCGCGGGCGCATGGTCAACAACCTCGGCTTTCTCGACCGCCCGGTCGATCCAGAAAAGAAGCCGGGCAGCGTGCGCGTGATCTGCATGGGCGACTCCTGCACCGCGCAGGGGATTCCGCCCTACTCGGGGTTCTTGCATCAACTCTTCACCGAGGCACCGCCCGACGAGCGCGAGTGGGAAGCCTTTAATATGGCCGTGCACGGCTATTCCTCCTCCCAGGGCCTTCGCCTCTTCCTGCGGGAAGGGCGGGCCTTGCGCCCGGACTACGTCACCATCTTTTACGGCTGGAACGACCATTGGCTGGGGCATCGCCCAGACAGCAGCCGCATGGCCATGGCTGTGCCCGCGTTTGCCAAGGACCTCATGGAAGGGCTCAAGCAGAAGCGATTCTTCCAATGGATGGTGCGCCAGGCCACGCGAGAGCGAGGCGTCACCCGTGCCAAAGACGGGCTTGGTCCGCGGGTGCCGCACGAGGAGTACCGATGGAATCTGCACGCCTTCGCGCGCGCCGTGCGGGGCGTTGGCGGTCAGCCGGTCTTCATCACCGCGCCCCGCGCCGAAGAGCTGACGCCATTGCTACTGGAGAAGCAGGCGAACTCGCTGGAAGAGACCACGCGCTGGCACGACGAGTATATCGAGATCACCCGCGAGGTGGCGGAGAAGGAGGGTGCTCTGCTGCTCGACCTGGCGGCCATGTTTGAGGGGCCTGCCGGGGCACACTATTTCAGTGGCGACGGCATTCATTTCACGCGCGATGGACGCAAACGGATCGCGCGCGAAATCTACATGCTACTCGCCGGTACGGACGAGCCCCCACCGGTTCACCTGGAGTGACTCCGCAACCGGGCGCGCGGCGGTTTTGTGGCAGGCAGGGCTACAACTTATTGTCTGGCCCGCACGGCCAACCGCGGCCCTGTTCCAGGCGGCACGCCGCCCCAGAGCCGATAGACAACCCATACCTGGCTCTCTTCGCCCTCGCCGATCGTAACGGTGTCGCTCTCGACGCCCCACGCCCCGTCGTAAAGATCGTCGAGGTTGGGCTCGCCATCCTGCAGGTAATGCCGCGCCAAGAGGGTCTGGAGCACGAGGCTCTCGTCCTGAAGCCGACGATTGAGGCGCTCGCCGGAAAGAACGGCGAGCAGCGAGGCGGAGACAGCCGTGATCGTGAGGCCGCAGATGGCCAGCGCGATCAGGATTTCAAGAAAGGTGAAACCACCCCGCCCGCGGTCAGGAGACCGCAGCGCGCGCCTGCTCAACCAACTGGCGGAACCCGGCAGGATCATGAATGGCGATCTCCGAGAGCATCTTGCGGTTCAGCGCGATGTCCGCTTTGGAGAGCCCGTCGATGAAGCGGCTGTAGCTGATATCGTTGTTGCGGCAGGCCGCGGAGAGGCGCGAGATCCAGAGGGCGCGATAGTCGCGCTTACGGAGCTTGCGGTGCGAGGTGGCCATGGCCATGGCGCGGTCGACGGCCTCGGTGGCCTGACGAAACAGCTTGCTGCGGCTTCCGCGAAAACCTTTGGCCATTTCAAGGCGCCGCTTACGGCGCTGGCGGGATGCTGGGGCATTAGTGGCTCTGGACATGATCGGAATTCCTTCAGCTTAATTCGGAGGGGTGTCTCACGGAACCAGGTGGTCGAGGCGAGCATGGTCGCCCGGTACCAGGATCGCCGGTTTACGGAGATTGCGTTTCCGCTTGGTGGACTTGCTGGAGGCAAGATGGCGCTTGCCCTCACGATAGCGGCGGAGCTTGCCGGTTCCTGTGCGGCGCAGCCGCTTGGCGGCCCCTTTGTTGGTCTTCATTTTTGGCATGGCAACCTCTGAATCTGTCGAAACTCAATACGATTTCGCGAGCCACTCCCGCGGAGGGGCTCGGTTGAAAGGCGCGTTGTATACGCCAGAGCGGGCCGGGCGTCCAGTCTTATCCCCAAAAAATACGGGCGAGTGCCATTCGGCTCAGTCCCCGTCGCTGCCGTCGGAGCGCGAGGATGAATTGGCGTTTTCCTTCTCCGCTTCCGCCTGCTCCTTGCGCTGCCGGGCCGCGGCGCGGGTTTTCTGGTTGGGCGCCAGGAGCATGAAGAGACTGCGCCCCATCAGGCGTGCCTCCTGTTCGGGATCGGCAATATCAGCAACGTCCTGCTTTACCCGCTCGAAAACCTGGAATCCGAACTCGCGATGGTCATTCTCGCGGCCACGGAAGTAGAGGGAGCATTTGACGCGGTGGCCCTCCTCCACAAACTCGCGAATCCGGCGGAGTTTGGTCTCGTAGTCGTGGTCGCCCACGTTCGCGTGGTACTTAATCTCTTTGACCTTCGTCTGGGAGGCGTGCCGGTGCGTCGATTTCTGCTTCTTGCCCAGCTCGTATTTATATTTGCCGTAATCCATGATCCGGCAAACCGGGGGCCGCGCCGTGGGCGCGATCTCGACCAGATCCATGTTGTGCCTACGAGCCTGCTCCATGGCGTCCCGTGTGGAGACGACACCGATCTGCTCGCTGTTCGGGCCGACGAGGCGCACCTCGGCGACGCGAATCTTATGATTCACGCGGATAAAATCGTTTTGCTTTTGTTGACGGCGCGGTGGGATGGCTTACCTCCTGGGTGAACGGTGAACGGTGAACAGTCAACGGTGAACGGTGAACGGCATCTCGGGGTCAGGCTTGGGCGAGGCCTTTGCTGGCAATCTCATCGGAGAAGCGCGCCACGAGGTCGGGCAGCGTGAACGAACCCAGATCGCCTTGCCTGCGACTGCGCACGGCAACGGTCCGGTTGCTCACTTCCTGGGGCCCTACTACCAACATGTACGGAATTTTTTCCAGTTGCGCCTTGCGAATCTTGTTCCCGATTTTCTCCGAGCGGAGATCGATCCCCGCCCTGAATTCGTGCTGCCCGAGACTATCGGCCAATTCGCGTGCGTAGTCCAGTTGATTTTCGGTCAGGGGCAGGATTCGCGCCTGCTCCGGCGCCAGCCAGAGGGGGAAGGCGCCGCCATGCTGCTCGATGAGAATCCCGAAAAACCGCTCGATGCTGCCGAAGAGGGCCCGGTGCACCATATAGGGCTGGTGCTCCTTGCCGTCTTCCCCGATGTAGGCGATTTCGAAGCGTTCCGGCAGGTTGAAATCGAACTGGATCGTGCTCATCTGCCATTCCCGGCCGATGGCGTCGCGTACTTTCAGGTCGATCTTCGGCCCATAAAAGGCACCGCCACCGGGGTCTACTTCGTACGGGATGTCGGACGCTTGCAGGGCCTGCTCCAGCGCCGCGGTGGCCTGCTCCCAGCGGTGCGGGTCGCCGACCGCCTTCTCCGGCTGGGTCGCCAGATAGGCGCTGATCTCGGGGAAGCCGAATGTCTTCCAGATGTGGGCGCAGAACGCGAGGACCGCCTTGATTTCCTCCTGCATCTGCTCCGGCGTGCAGAAGATATGGGCGTCATCCTGTGTGAAGCCTCGCGCCCGCAGCGTGCCGTGCAGCACGCCGGCCTTTTCGTAGCGGTAGACGGTGCCGAACTCCGCATAGCGGATCGGCAGGTCCCGATAGGAGCGCATGTTCGACTTGTAAATCTGGATATGGAAGGGGCAGTTCATCGGCTTGACGTAGTACTCCTGCCCGTCGATATCCATCGAGGCGTACATGCCCTCCTTGTAGAAGTCGAGATGGCCGGATGTCTGCCAGAGGTCCGCCTTTCCGATGTGCGGCGTGACCACGAACTCGTAGCCGGCGGCGTAGTGTTCCTTGCGTGCGAACTCCTCGACGAGCGCGCGCACGCGGCCGCCTTTGGGGTGCCAATGAATGAGGCCTGGGCCGACCTCCTCCTGGATGCTGAACAGATCCAGTTCCCGGCCCAGGCGACGATGATCGCGGAGTTTTGCTTCCTCGAGTTGCTTCAGGTAGAGCCGAAGCTGCTTCTCGTTGGGGTGCGCCGTTGCGTAAAGGCGCTGTAGCATCGGGTTGGTTTCCTTGCCGCGATAATAGGAGCCGGCCACCGAAAGTAGCTTGAAGGCCCTGATACGCCCTGTGCTTTCTACGTGCGGTCCGCGGCAGAGGTCCACGAATTCGCCGTTGCGGTAAAAGGTGATCGCCTCGCCTTCGGGAATGTCGGCCAGCCGTTCCACTTTGAAGTGCTGGCCCATCTCGCGGATCATGCAAAGCGCTTCGTCCCGCGAGACCTCGATGCGCTCGAAGGGCTGATCCTCGGCGATAATCTTCTGCATCTCCGCTTCGATCCGCGGAAAGTCCTCCGGCGCGAACCGATGGGGAAGATCGAAATCGTAGTAAAAACCTTCGTCCGTGGGTGGCCCGATATCCAGTTGCACGTCGTCGAAAAGCCGCCGCACGGCAGTCGCCATCACGTGCGCCGCGCTGTGGCGCATCTTGTAGAGATCTGAGCTTGGGTCCAACTTCATGATATGACGATTCCGATGCCCTGCACCGGAGGTAGAGGGCGGGTGTAGCAGGGGGCGCGCGGGTAGGGGAAGCAAATTCTTGTCCGCGCGGCGGTTGACAGTTGCGGGCCGGGCCACCTATAGTCCGCCCCGTTGAACCTTCCTGGGGGCGATTAGCTCAGTTGGCTAGAGCACTACCTTGACATGGTAGGGGTCACAGGTTCAAGTCCTGTATCGCCCACCATCTCCCTTCTCAATCGGCTTGCTGCCCGCCTGCCGTTTCGGCTATGGTCCGCGCATATGACGGCACAGACGCCCCCCGCCGAGACGGCGGAAAACAGCCATAAACAGAACATCGACCCGGAAACATGGGTCGCTGACTATGGGGATTACCTTTACCGCTACGCATTGCTCCGTTTGCGTGACCACGCAACCGCGCAGGACGTGGTGCAGGACGCCCTGCTGGCCGGTGTGAAGGGGCTCGACCGGTTCGACGGACGCGTGGACGTCAAGTACTGGCTTCGGGGAATCCTTCGGAACAAAATCGTGGACCATATTCGTAAGTCGTCCCGGATGCAGCCGGTGGAAGACATTGGCGACTACGAATTACCCGACTCCATCAAGATGAAGTGGTTCGGCATTCCCACCTCCCGGCCGGAACCATGGGCCTTCGACCTGCATCAGGCCTTTGACCAGAAGGAGTTCTGGGCAATCTTCGAAAAGTGTGTGCAGGGAATCTCCGGTGTCTCCCAGAAGGCCTTCGTTCTCAAGGAGCTGGAAGGGCAATCGACGGAGGAGATCTGTAAGTTGCTTGACGTGACGCCGAACAACGTATGGGTAATGGTTCACCGGGCGCGCGCGTCCTTGAAAAAATGCCTCGAATCGAATTGGGGCCAACTCGCTGGATAATGTTATGTGGATGTGTCGTCATGTTGCCAAAGCACTGGCAGAAACAAATTACGAGGATTTGCCGCCCTTGCGGAAATTCGGGCTGAAGCTGCATGTGAAGCTCTGCATCATGTGCGGCAAATTTCATCGCCAGGTGATGGATTTCCAAGATGCCGCGCGCTTTTACCGCACCCACGAAGATCAAGGCGATATTCCCTCGCAGCGGTGTATGGACGATTCCTGCAAGCATCGCCTTCAAGAGGCGATCCACGCCGCCCGCCAGTCTGCAAAGGACTAATTCTTCGGCTATATTGGCTCTGCGCACCCTGGAGGACGGACATCCTGTCCGTCGCTGCGGAGCCTATCCGCCCACCTTTCAGGCATCGTACCAGGCACGCCAATCCGGCGCCAGCCACGCCTGAGCTGAGACACCTGCCTTCTGTGGATTCATCTGAATGTACTTCAAGATTCGCCGAAGATGAGCCACGTCTCGCACGATTCGATCAAAATACTCTTCCTGCCAGAGCGAACCGCTCTGCTCTTCATGCTGGTTGATCCGAGTCGCGGTGAATCGCTTCCAACTCTTGATGATGGCTTCAAGCTTGTGGGATTGCATCGGGCAGACAACAAGGTGCACGTGATTCGGCATCATCACATAAGAGAACAGGGAGTAGCGGGAGCCTTCAAAGTGATGCAGGGAGGAAGCCACAATTCCACTGCTCTCGGGGGATTTCAGGCAACAACTTCCATATCCCTCATCAAGCCAACGCTCGGTCTTTCGGAGGACGGTACGCGCATAGGTTTGCCAATCTTGGTCGGTGGGAGAGGGGTTCTTTTGTTCCCAGAGTAGTTTCGTATATTTGAGGTCATCGAGTTTCTCACGGGGCAGCGCATCCGCGAGGCGGAAGGTTACGAAGTATGTGGCGCCTTCTTGCCTCCAGTGTGGGAGATGGCGTGTATATCTGTAGACTGGCAAATTGGGGTCCAAGCCGCGAAAGCCCGGCGGTGGCATATCGACGTCCATGCGGAGAGTATAGGCGTGCAGTGCTTTCGTTTGAAGGGTTTTCGCTGGTTCTGCGCAAACTGGAGGACGGACATCCTGTCCGTCGTGGCGGAGCCTATCCGCCGGCAGGTTCTGTTGGGCTCTGCATGCCGGGTTAGAAACCCGGCCTCCATTTTTTCGTTGGTCGACGCACCCTGGAGGACGGACATCCTGTCCGTCGCCGCGGAGCCTATCCGCCTGCGATTTCTGTTGGGCTCTGCATGCCGGGTTTGAAACCCGGCCTCCATTTTTTCGTTGGTCGACGCACCCTGGAGGACGGACATCCTGTCCGTCGCCGCGGAGCCTATCCGCCTGCGATTTCTGTTGGGCTCT
>SLOV01000278.1 GCA_007132345.1 Kiritimatiellia bacterium | reverse complement strand
TTCGAACCCTGGTGGGAGCAAGGGCGCCGATGGAATGTGCGTCGGCCACCGCCCCGCGGTTCGGGCCGGGAAGCGGAACCGCTGGCGAGCCTTGCACTTTCGGAATGGTAGCCATGCCCCATCTCCACAGGGATAGCGCGACGTAGCAGCGCCTCAATCTGCCCAAGCATATCGCGCTCGCGTGCCGCGCAGAAGGAAACCGCATCCCCGTCCGCACCCGCCCGTGCCGTGCGTCCGATACGATGCACGTAGGTCTCCGCTTCTTCGGGAAGGTCATAGTTGATGACATGTGTGATGCCGTCTACATCCAGACCGCGCGCCGCGAGGTCCGTTGCGACCAGGGCGCGAATACGGCCCGACCGGAAAGCACGCAGCGCCTCGGTGCGCGCCGCTTGCGACTTGTTTCCGTGAATCGCCGAAACGGCGATGCCCGCGGCATGCAGGCGGCGTACGACCTTGTCCGCGCCATGCTTGGTACGGGTGAAGACAATCGCCTTCTCCATCGCCTGCGCCCCAAGCAGGTCCAATAGCAGGGCGTCCTTGTTGGCCTTATCGACAAAACAAATGCGCTGCTCGATTCGCTCCACCGCGGGCGTTTCGGGATCGATGTCGATACGAATGGGATCCGTGAGCAGTTCGCCGGCAAGTTCCGCAACCACAGGCGGCATGGTGGCCGAGAAGAAGAGCGAATGACGGCGATCCGGCAGGGCGCGGACCACCTTGCGCACAGCAGGCAGAAAGCCCATGTCGAGCATCCGGTCGGCCTCATCCAATACGAAGTGCTCGACACGGTCGAGATGGACGAGCCGCTGATTCATCAGATCCAGCAACCGGCCCGGCGTCGCCACGACAATATCGAGGCCACGCCGCAGCGCCTTGGCCTGATGGTACTGATTGACGCCGCCGAAGATGACCGTGTGCGTCAGGTCGAGGTGCCGGCCATAGACCGAGAGGCTCTCGCCGATCTGCGCGGCAAGCTCGCGTGTTGGCGAGAGGATCAAGGCGCGTGGCCGGCCTGCCGCCGGGTGGGAGCGATGCCGCGAAAGGTGCTGCAGGATCGGCAGGGCGAATGCGGCGGTCTTGCCGGTGCCGGTCTGGGCGCACCCGAGCAGGTCGCGCTCCGCCAGCAGGTGCGGGATGGCCTGCTGCTGGATCGGCGTCGGCGTGGTGTAGCCCTCACGGGCCAAAGCTTTGCGGAGAGGCTCCATAAGAGCCTCGAACGAGTTCGGGGTCATGATTTTCTTCCTTCGTGCGTCCTGAATACTTCGAACCTCTCTGCCTGCCGGACGGGTGAAGGAAAAGAAAGACGCGGCGAGGAACTCGCCGCAGGCCGCCCGCTTCGTGCGGGTCGATCGAATTGAGGAGCGCCTTATAGGTGGAGCAGGCCAGGGTGTCAAACATGGATTCTGCGCAAGGCGACAAAGGAACCGAGCCTCCAGACCCCCGCGACCTCGTGGAAGGAACCGAGCTTCCAGACCCCCGCGACCTCGTGGAGGGAACCGAGCTTCCAGACCCCCGCGACCTCGTGTCGCGGGTGAATGAGATAGGATCGAAATCTCCCGCCTGTCGGGAAATTGTCGAAAATGCTCGCAAACAAGGTGCTATCGGTCGACAAGGCTCGGGACAAGGCTCACGACAAAGACCGACGAAATGCCGCCGCCTTACCGCCAGGGTTTTTCAGCGGAATCCGGACAAGAACCACCCTCGCCCCTTGCTCGCGCGCGCCCATGGGGCTATGCTCCGCGGCCGATGAACACCATGCAATACATCAGCACGCGCGGGCAGACGGAGCCGATGGGCTTTCAGGACGCCGTCCTGACCGGCCTCGCGCCAGACGGCGGACTCATGATTCCCGCCTCGATTCCCGACGTCTCGGACCGGCTTGGCCACTGGCGCACGCTCTCCTACCAGGACATCACCTTCGAAATCCTCCGCCTCTTCGTCGATTTGCCCGACCCCGATCTCAAGGACCTGATCGACCGGAGCTACGCGCCTTTCCGCCATCCCGAAATTGCGCCCGCCGTCGAAGTGGGGCCGGTGCATGTGCTCGAGTTGTTTTATGGCCCGACCCTCGCCTTCAAGGACATCGCCCTCCAGTTTCTCGGCAACTTCTTCGAATACACCCTGGAGCGGCGCAACAGCCTGCTCAACATTCTCGGCGCCACCAGCGGCGATACGGGCAGCGCCGCGATTCACGGGGTGCGCGGCCAGGAGAGAATCCATATCTTCATGATGCACCCGCGCGGACGCGTCGCGCCGTTGCAGGAACGGCAGATGACCACCGTGCTGGATGAGAACGTCCACAACCTGGCGGTGGAGGGCACCTTCGACGACTGCCAGAACCTGATGAAGGCGATCTTCCGCGACCTGCCATTCAAACAGCGCTTTTCACTCGGGGCCGTCAACTCGGTCAACTGGGCCCGGGTCCTGGCCCAGATCGTCTATTATTTTTCCGCGGGCCTCTATGTCATGGACCAGCGCGGTGCGGCGAACGTGAGTTTCGCCGTCCCGACCGGAAACTTTGGCGATGTCCTGGCGGGCTGGTACGCAGCGCGCATGGGCCTGCCGATCCGGCGACTGGTTCTGGCCACCAACGAGAACGACATCCTGGCCCGCTTCTTCTCCTGCGGCGAGTATAGCATGGGCGCGGTGGTGAAAACGATCAGCCCCTCAATGGATATCCAGATCGCCAGCAACTTCGAGCGCTACCTCTATTACCGGCTGGGCGAAGACGCGGCCGCCCTGCGCGAGGCCATGGAGCGGTTCGGGCGGGAGCAGAGGCTGAGCGTGCCGGTAGGCACGGAAGGCGTAGTCGATCCCCTCTTCGTGGCTGGTGTCGGCGACACGGCATCGACGCTCGCCACGATCCGGCGCTATCACGAAGAGCAAGGCTATCTGCTCGATCCACATACGGCCGTCGGCGTTCACGTGGGCGAGCAGCATCTGGAGGATGGCGTGCCGATGGTCTGCCTGGCTACGGCGCATCCCGCGAAGTTCAGCGAAGCCATTACCGACGCGATTGGCGAACCTGCGCGGCATAAAATCCTCGATGCACTGGAAGGAAAGCCGACGCGTTTCGAGCCGTTGCCCAGCGACATCGACGCCGTGCGCGAGTTCATCGCCCAGCACGCCTTGACGTGACCAGCGCTGGGTTGTCAGTGAGGACCAGAAACCGCTGGTGCATCTGATTCCGGCAGGCAAACGCGTTGCAGGCCTTCACGCAGGGGCAGCTTCCGCCAGCGACGACTTTGACGCCCCTCTGGCCGATGAGTTCTGGTCTGGGCGCTTTGGGTTTCCTTGATGTGCGCACTGGTTGGTGTAGGACAGTCCACGCCAACGGCGTGGGTCGTCCATCAGCAGCGCACAGTTGCGCCTATAGGCTCTGGGGAACGACGGGCAGTCGCTGCGCGACATGCCCATCCTCCATCTTTTCGATGTGCGCACCTTACTGGCGGAGGACGGGCTTGAAGCCCGTCGATGAGCGCACGGTTGGCTTGTCGGCTTTGGGGGACGGGCAACCCCTTCGGGGCATGTTTACCACGCCAGCGGCGTGGCCCATCCTCCGGTTCTTCAGGGAACGGCAGGAGATTCTTAGTGAGCGCTTGCGATCCTTCAGCGCGCCTTTCGGCACATGCCCATCGGTGTCGGCTTGCTTTCCGCTCCGTGCAGCATAAGGTAGGGCTCCCAGTGGAAAGGAAGCGAAGCGACATGGTGTTTCGATACGGTGTAACAGGCTCAACCCTGATTCTGACAATGCTCCTGGCGGCGTGCAGTCGCGCCCCGGAAAGACGACAATACGAAGAAGTGATGGTGCGGGTCGCACCGCCCCAGCAGACGCCACAACCGGCCCCCGGAGCTGCTCCGGGAACACCGCGGCCCGGCCCCACGGTGGCCGATACGCCTGCGGCCGTCGGCCCCGTCAGCGCGGTGGCGGCGGACAGTGCGATGCTCGGCGATGTCCCCGGTGCCGCCGTCTCCCTCGCCTGGACCACCCCGCAGGGCTGGCGCGAACAGCCGGCCAGCGGCGTGCGCCTGGCGACCTTCTACGCCGGACCGGACGACAAACTCGCCGAGTGCACCATCACCGCATTCCCGGGCGATGTCGGCGGAACAGAAGCGAACCTCCGCCGCTGGGTCGGGCAGTTGAATCGGAGCGTCCCTGCCCCCGCCGTATTCCAGGCGTTCCTGGACGGCGCGACACCGCTCCGAACCGAAGGCGGATTGCAGGGCGCACTCTACGACTTTGCCGACCTGCTCCCCGACCTGGCCGCTGGCGACATGTCCATGCTTGCCGGGGTCCTGCGCCACGGGAATTCCACCGTCTTTATTAAAATGATGGGCGCCCGCAGTACCTTGGAACAGGAGCGCGCCCGCTTCGAGGCCCTCTGTCGATCCATCCGGTCGACCGCAACGGAGGCTGGAGGCGCATGAAAGACCTCTTTATCGACTTCTTCTCTTCGCTCAAGCTCACGGTCCTGTGCCTGGCCCTCCTGATGGTGCTTATCTTCTGGGGCACGCTCTATCAGGTTGAGCACGGTATCTGGCAGGCACAACAGGTCTTCTTCCGTTCGTGGTTCATCCGATTCGGCTTCCTGCCCATCTTTCCCGGCGGCAAGCTGGTCATGAGCGTGCTCTTCGTCAACATGCTCGTCTCGCTCCTCTTCCGCATGGAGGTGAGCTTTCGTAAGGCGGGCCTCGTCTTGACGCACCTGGGCCTCATGCTCCTGCTGGCCGGCGGCTGGGTCACCTATCGCTTCGGCCAGGAATCCTTCCTCTCGCTGGTCGAAGGGGAAGGGTCCAACGTCAGCCAGTCCTACCGAGACTGGGAGCTTTCTCTATGGACCGACCCAAGCCCGCCTTTCCGGGTCATTGCCTACGACACCGATGGCCTCCGCCCCGGCCGCTCCTGGCGCGTGCCCGAACTGGCCCTCGAACTCGAAGTGGAAACCTACTACCCCAACAGCGTGCCACTCGGCCCCGTGCAAGCGGCCGACAATGCGCAGCCGCCCCTCAACGCCTCGGGCATTCACGCCCTGCAGCCCGCCCGGACCCGGCCCCAGCCCGAGGAACATATGCCCGGTCTCATCGTCCGCGCACGCCGCGGGCGCGACGAGCACCGCGTGCTGCTCTTCGGTGGCGAGGCCGCCCCGACCCGCATTGAGGACAACGTTGGGACGGTCTTCATGGCCCTGCGCCGGAAGCGCTACCCGCTGCCCATCACGGTCACCCTCCACCAATTCAACCGCGAGTATTACCCCGGCAGTGACATTCCCAGGAGCTTCTCCAGCCTCATCGAGGTCGATAACCGCGGCCTGCAACGTATGGCCCTCATCGCCATGAACCAGCCCTTCCGGTTTCGCGACTTCACCTTCTATCAAGCCTCCTTCGCCAACCTCCAGGACGGCAGCGAAATGTCCACCTTCGCCGTCACCCGCAATGTCGGGCGCATCCTCCCTTATGTGGCCACCGCCATGACCGTGATCGGCCTCATCCTCCATTTCCTCGTGGAACTCGTGCGGCGCCGCCCGGTTCCCCATGCACAACCTGAAACCGCGGGGGCCTCTTCATGAATAAGCAAGGCATCTGGAAATGGGTTCTACTCGGGCTCGCCATCCTGCTCATTGGCGCCGCCCGCGAATGCTTTCACCGCCGCGGAAGGGTGGACCGCACCGACCTCCGCCGCCTGGGCCCCGCGCCGCGCCTCGACGAGTTCAAACGCCTGCCCATCCTCTTCAACGGGCGCAAGATGCCGATGGACAGTTACGCCTCCAATGTGCTTCTCCAGTTGTCAGGCCGCCGCACCCTCAACCGGCGCCCGGCCGTTGAGTGGCTCGCCTGGATGTTCTTCAATCCCGAGCATGCCGAAGCGCTTCCCGTCTTTCTCATCGAGCATCCCGACACCATGCAGGCCCTCGGCCTGGAGGCGCACGACCGCGGCCGATTCAGCTTTGAACAGCTCGTGCCCTCCCTCGAGGCCCTGGCCCAGCAGGCCGTGCAGGCGAACCAGCTCGAGGTTGAAGCGCGTGGCCCCGTCGAGCGGGAACTCCTGCGCCTCTACGAGAACGTCAGCTACTACCTGGAGCTCTACCACACCCTCGATTTCGCGCGCCCCAATCCCGATTTCGCCGTCCACGACCCCGAAGTACGACAGCGACTCGGCCTGGCCGAAGACCAGCAGGAGATCCGGTTTCTCGACATCTTCTTCGGCGCCGGGGGCCTCCGTGAATATGTCGAGGGCCTCGACCAGATCGAGCCGGCCGCCTGGACGCCCCAGCAGCAGGAGGCCTTCCGCGTCTCCAGCGCCCTCTTCGGCCACGTGCGCCGCTTTTCGCGCCTGCGTGTAACCCTCTTGCCCGTCGACCCGCACGGCCAGGAAGTCTGGATGGCCCCCTGGGACCTGCTCCGCATCGGCATCACCGACACCGGCATGGCCAACGCCCTGCGGCGTCTCGGCGACATGCAGCAGGCCTGGACCGCCGTCGATCAGAAGGCGTTCAACGAGGCCGCCCGCGCCTACGACGAAATCCTGAAGTCCCGCCTCTTCACCGACCGCGCCATGGCGCGTATGGATCTCGAAGTCCGCTACAACCGGCTCCGGCTCTTCTCCCGCGCCAGCACCGCCTACACCCTCGCTTTCTTCTTTGCCTTCGCCTTCTTCATCACCGGCAAACCCTTCGCTTTCCGTGCCGGCGTGGTGCTCGTGCTGCTCGGGCTCCTGCCGCATATCAGCGGCATGGCCATGCGCATGATGATCATGGGCCGCCCGCCCGTCACCAACCTCTATTCCACCTTTCTCTTCGTGGGCTGCCTCGTCGCCATTTTCGGCCTGCTGCTCGAAGCCATGCAACGCAATGGGCTCGGGCTGCTCGCCAGCAGTTTCGGCGGCCTTGCCATGCTCTTTCTCGCCAACCGTTTCTTCTCCGATGGCGACACCATGGGCAAACTGGTGGCGGTCCTTAACTCCAACTTCTGGCTCTCCACCCACGTCCTGGCCATCACCACCGGCTATGCAGGCGTCGTCTTCGCCGGCCTGCTCGGTCATGTCTACCTGCTGCAGGCCATCTTCGGGCCCGGCAACCGGGACCGGCTCTCCGCCATCTATCGCGCCCTCTTCGGCATGCTCGGCTTCGGCCTCATCTTCTCCTTCCTTGGCACCATGCTCGGCGGCGTCTGGGCCGACCAGTCCTGGGGCCGCTTCTGGGGGTGGGACCCGAAAGAAAATGGCGCCCTGCTCATCGTGCTCTGGTGCGCCCTGCTCTTCCACGCCCGCATCGCCGGGCTCATTCGCAACCTCGGCATGGCCGCGGGCTCGGTCATTGGCGTTGTCTTCGTGCTCATGGCCTGGCTCGGCGTCAACCTGCTCGGCGTCGGCCTCCACTCCTACGGCTTCATCACCGGGCTCGGCGGCCTCTTCTTTGCAACCGTTGCGGCGGAACTCCTCTTCGTGGGCGTCGCCACCCCCTTGGCGGCGCGGAACCTGATCGAAGCACCCGATAACGAATAGAGGTTCGACCATGGCCAGAAGGAAGCACGCAGCGCCAGCGAGCCGCGCCCCGCTTCTCCTTGCGCTCGGCCTCGTTTTGCTCTGCGCCAGTGTCTCCGCCCAGCAACACCCGCGCTTTCTGCTCCGCCTCGAAAACACCGGCCAGGAATTTGGTCCGTTCGAACTGCGCGAAGGCGAGACCATCCAACTCGGCCGTGCCGAATTCACCGTCGTTCCCGTCCCGCCCGAACCCGCGGCCCCGGCCGCCGCCCCACCAACCGAGGCCCACCACGATATCGTCGGCTACGATGGCATTCGCTTCGGCGACAGCGTCGACGACGTGCTGCGTGCCCTGCTCTGGTTGCCGGGCGTCGAAAAGAACGATCTTGGCGCCCCCATGCTGCGCAAGGCGCGCGGCGAGCCGCACCATCAATACCGCGTGCTCCGCGATCCCGCCGACCCCGAGTCGCGCTCCGAAGTGCTCGTCATCTTCGATCGCGCAGGCGTCGAGATGCTCCAAGACACCTTCGGTGGCGAATGGATCTGGGACCGCGCCGCCACCCGCCGCGAGTTCGAGCGCAGGAAGCAGAACCTCGTCGAGTTGTGGGGGCCGCCGACCACCGCCCTGCCCGACTATATCGAGTGGATTCGGCCCAGCGGCATGGGCGCGTTACGGCTCGACGAACCCGAGCGCCCTGGCGACCTGCCGATCCTCAAACTCGGCGTGCGCAGAAAATAGCGAACGTCACAGCCGGTTCGATGGAAACCTGCCGCGGATATTCCGCGAAAAATGCTGTGCCACCGAGTCGGCCTGCACCAGCGCCTCGACCGCCTCATACGGAACGCCCAGATATTCGAAGACCGAATTGGCATTAAAACGAACGATCAACAGCTCCGAGGCCGGCTGATACGCGATCGCCTCAAAGGCCTCCGACGTAACGTCCATCAGCGGGACATTCTCGAAGCCTTGAAACGAAGCCCGGCCCTGAATAGTGTTCAGGTAGAAATCGCGGGGCGACGACGCCCTCTTGAAATGCTCGAACGTCTTCGGATGAATGTTGGCATAGCGATAGATGGCGCCACCCGCAAACTCGATCTCCAGGCCCCGTCCGCTGCTGTCGTAGGCAAGCTCCCTGATATCCATCGCCTGGGCCTGCGCCGCCCGGCCGGCCCGGTGGCGTCGTCCGCATCCCTGCACCAACAGCAGCGACGCCAGCAACAGCGGCACGACAACGGTCCAACGTCTCGATTTCATCCATGCGCTCATAAAGAATCCTCTCCACCTACCCTGTCCTGACGGGTCCAGAAGCCGCCCGATACCGAACACGATCGCCCCGATTCTGTCAACATCATGAAGACGCAACCGTGAGGTGCGCACATGCCTGGAGTTGGAGGATGGGCATGTCCGACAGGACTGCCCGTCGATGCGAAGCCTACAAGCCCAAAAGCCCACAAGCGCCCAATGCACCGGGTGGACGGCCCGGTGGACCGTCCTACACCAGCGAGGTGCGCACAGCCATGGAACCGGAGGACGGGCATGTCGCGAAGCGACTGCCCGTGGCCCATAGCCCACAAGCCAACCACCCGCTGATCTACGGTCTACAAGACCGTCCTCCTCCGCAAGGTGCGCACATGCATGGAATTGGAGGATGGGCATGTCCGACAGGACTGCCCGTCGATGCAAAGCCTACAAGCCCAAAAGCCAGCAAGCCCACAAGCCTCCAATGCACCGGGTGGACGGCCCGGTGGACCGTCCTACTATCCGGCAGGTGCGCACATGCCTGTCCCCCCCCGACACCCGGTACCCGACACCCGCCTGCCCTGCGAAGCCTTTGGCGAAGCAGGCCCCCCCCTCTGCTCCTGACCGACGAACGCCCTCCAATCGAACACCTTCAACCTTCAACCTTCAACTCAATCAACGACCGACAAAGGCTCGCGACAAAGCTCACGACAAAGGCTCACGACAGAGGCCCCTGAG
>SLOV01000348.1 GCA_007132345.1 Kiritimatiellia bacterium | reverse complement strand
TGAACAAAAAGTTCCATCGAGTGGAAGAAAAATTCCACGCCAGGACCATCCTCATAAACGGCGGCGCGCGAGTGGCCCGACGCCCGGCCACCCAGCCAACCATTTCTCCCTGGCCCAGGCAAACGCTTAAATAAGCATCCCATTCTCCAGCAGCGCGTTACGCACCACAGCGCCCTGATGAAAGTCGGTTTGCTTAAATAGCGTCAGGCCCAGAACGGGAGATATCTCGCGAATTTTCTGGACGACCCCACCCGCTCGTCCGCCTTGACGAGCCCGGCCTCGATCGTGGCGGCAATGACTTGCGATACGGTCGCCGTTTTGGACTCGGGTAAATGAAATCGCTCTCTCATGGTCTGGTTGGTCATGCTTTTGGACATGACCCACTTCAGGGCGCAGTGCTGGTAGCAGGCGCGAATACGGTCGTCCCTGTGCATTTGGTCGAAATCGCGCGGACCAAAAATCGTCACAACCGTACGCCGATATTCCTCCCGGAAATCCGGGGCGGGCAATTGGAATACTTCGGCGGCGTTAACCACCTTGTCAATCCCGCTGCTCTTCTCCTCACAGATTCCCATGCGCCGCATGAGGTCAGCAAGGCGCTCGTTTCTCGATTGGTATCCGTCGATAAATCGCTCAACAGGTACCACTGGTTCTCCAGGATTCGATATTTCGAGCCTGTTAGAATACACTTCGATCATCACGGAGGTCCCTGTAAGGGCAAGATCTTGGTGGATAAGTGCGTTCGCGACAAGTTCCCGGATGACCAGCTCAGGCACCCACCTAACCTCATTTCGCAGCGCGTCCTCGATCACTTCGTTCTGAGGAAGCTGGGACATGACAAAACGGATCAACCCTTGAAACCCAACGGCATAACCCTTGCTCCCGATCTGATCCAGCCGGGTCTCCAACTTCGACGGCCCAGAATAGACGACAACACGAGGCGCTTTTCGTGCAAGGTCAGGAAAGTTTTCCAGCCGTTTAGCCAGCAACAACCCACCAAGCCGACGAATAGAATAGCCATCTTCCCTCTCATCGATGAGCCTATCTTGTTGCAGGCGATCGAGAACCCCAGACCTCTCTGTTGGGTAAGGTAGTTTGAGCAACTCGAAATACGCCTGCGTATCCAGAAGCTCTATCACCTGCCCGGCATCCAGCCCATGCCTACTCTGTTCTTCTGTCCAATCAGGCTCTCCCTCCGCGAAAATCTGCCTTAATTGATCTTCACTCATCGGCGCCACAGACTCTCCGCTCCGCATCAAATATGCCCCTCGGAGGTGATACGCCGTACCGCGTGGACGTGCCGGAACGCGAACCACAATCACCCGACCATTCGGGTGAGGAACCGCTTCTACATCCACGCGGAATCCTATCTCACGGAACAGTTTTTCAGTCATCCCGATAGGATCGGAGATCGCCTGGGTTCCAACCACAGCACGCGGAGGTTTGTCCGCAATACCCAGCACAATATGGCCGCCACCTTCATTCGCTATAGCAACGCAATACTGGCTCAGACGATCGAACGAAATCTGGTGCTTGGCTTCCTTGAACTCGAGATGCTGGCTTTCCTTGGGAGCCGCACGCCACAAATCTATCTGTTCAGGCGTCACTGCCATTGCATATCCTTGCTGGAGTCTATTCGGCCTTCGTGAACGGTGCACGTCATTCGATTTCTGAGTTCTGAATACTCAACAAGTTCGCCCAGAAACACACGGCAACCAGTCTATGAAGGACCAGGCAACTTGACAATGACGGAGGCTGATATGAAGACCATTCTGATAACCGGCGGCGCGCGCGGCATCGGGCGCGGTTGCGTGGACTACTTCCTTGAAGCTGGCTGGAACGTGGCTGCGGTTGACCTCGAGCGCGCGCCGGAAACGGACCGGCTGGCCTGGTTCGAAGGCGATGTGGCTTCGGAAGACACGGCCAGGCGGGCGGTAGACGGAACCATGACGCGCTTCGGGCAACTCGACGCCCTGCTCAATAACGCGGGAATCAGCCTGATCGGCGACACCCCACCGGAACAGCTTCCTTTGGAAACGTGGAACCGGGTGCTGGCCGTTAACCTCACCGGCGCCTTTCTGATGGCCAAACATGCCGCACCCCATCTGCGCAAACAACGCGGCGCGATCGTGAACATTGCCTCGACCCGCGCGCTGATGTCCGAGCCGATGAGCGAAGCCTACGCGGCGTCGAAGGGAGGACTTGTGGCCTTGACCCACGCGCTTGCCGTGAGCCTGGGGCCGGAGGTACGCGTGAACTGTATCAGCCCCGGCTGGATCGAGACACGTCCCGACGCCGTACACAGCGATGCCGACCGACAACAGCATCCCGCGGGACGGGTCGGCACGCCAGGCGACATTGCCGAGTTGGTTCAGTATGCCATCGGTGCAACGTTTCTCACCGGCCAGAACCTTGTGCTCGATGGCGGCATGACGCGGAAGATGATTTATATCTGACTCTGCGCCTGCTTGCTCTCGCTTGAGAAGCCATGTATAGTGGCATGTATGAAAACCATAACCATCAATGTATCTGAGCCCGTCTACCGCGAGTTCCAAGCCTACGCCAAGAGCCGGGACCGAACAGCCTCGGAGCTCATCCGGGAGGCCATGGAAACCTACCTTCGGGAACAGATGCGCGGCGAAATGAGCCTGCGCGACTTGCAACCGCTCCAATTGGGAAAAACGAAGCGGGTCTTACGCCGTAGCGAGGACTTGCTGGGGGAGATGATGACCCATGCTGCACGGCCTTGACACGACCTTCCTCGTGCAAGTCGCCGTATCGCAGCATCCGGGCCATGCCGCGGCAAGGTCTTTGCTGGATCGCTTGCTAACGAGCGGTGACACCTTCGCGCTCGCGCCTCAGGTGTTGGCCGAATTCGTGCATGTCACGACGGACGAAAAGCGCTTTGAGCACCCTTTGACTTCACAGCGCGCGTTGGACTGTGCTCTGGCATGGTGGAATGCCGCGGAGGTGGTCCAGATATTCCCCGGCGCGGAGGCTACGCGTCTCTTCTTCTTGTGGATGAAGCAGCATCGGCTGGGCCGAAAGCGCATCCTCGATACACAGCTCGCGGCAACCTACTACCACGCCGGTGTGCGCTCCATTCTCTCGACAAATGCTCGCGATTATCGCGTGTTCGATTGTTTCGAAATCCTCGGCTGAAAGGTGTTCCTGAACAAGATCATCTCGGACCGAGGCTCCGCTGACGGGCTCGCATAGCTCGCCCCTCCAGCCCAGAACGGGTCTCTGAAACACACTAAACTCTCGGTTCCTCATGGTACAACGCCTGTCTCGTCATTCGACCCCGTACTCGTACACCTACTCGTACGCGCCGATCTCTCCATCAGTCAGAAAAGCAACTGGTTCTAATGCCCCGGAATCCAGGAAGGGGCCTCAAATGGAGGGCGGAGTTGCACGGACGTGAGTCCCCCGTTGCCAGGAGAGCCGCGCCGCGTGGTCACGTTCCGCGACACGCGGTCACGTGATTGGCCGCGGCAACGTGGCCTCACGCGGGGGGGACAACGTCCCTCCTCACGGGGGACGCCGTCAACGCCTGAGACCACGTTCAACGCCACGACCACGCATTGACGGGCTCGTATAACTCGCCCCTCCAGCCCAGAACGGGTCTGGAATGGAGGGCGGAGTTATACGACGCCGTCAACGCCTGAGACCACGTTCAACGCCATGACCACGCACTAACGGGCTCGTGTAACTCGCCCCTCCAGCCCGGCGATTGCGCGCAAGCCCCCCAACGATTGCGCTGTTGACAGCCCAAACGCTTGTGCAAGACTCCGACCGTCGAGATTCCAACATGCATGCAGCACGCATCCTTCCCCAGTCGGTCGTTTGCCTTCTCGCGTGTGTCCTCTGCGGCCACGCCGCGGAGGAGCGGCTGGCGCTGGACCTCGAATCGGCGATCTCATTGGCCCTCCACCAGAACCTGACCTTTCGACAGGCCCGCCTCGGCGTGGACCAGGCCGCAAACCAGATCGAAGCGTCGCGCGCGGAATTCCGAATTCGATACGTCCCCGGCGGCGCCCTCGATCTCTCGGACGACAGCACCGAATGGACCTATGGACTCCAGGCCCGCCGCAAGTTCGGGCCGGGCACCGAAGCCACGCTGGGCGCCGACGTCGGCAGGCGCGGCGCAGAGGCTCTCGACGAACCGCACCGCGTCGCCTGGCGCGCAACCCTGACACAGCCGCTCTTCCGCAATTTCGGCACACGGGTCCACCTGGAAAACCTGCGCCTCGCCGATAGCGCCTGGCAACGCGCCCGACGCGGCTACCAGCAACAGAAGAGCACGCTCGTCCTCTCCGTCGTGGCCGCCTATGAGGAGATCGTCCGGCTTCGTCGGCAATTGGAAACGGAACAGACCTTCTTCGAACAGGCCGACCGGCTCTATCGATTGACCCAGGCGCGCGAGCGGCAGGGGCGTACAACCCGCATCGATACGCTGCGCGTGGAACTGCAACGAGGCCAGGCGGAGCAACGCCTGCAAAATCTCGTGGAACAACTCGCTATCTCGGAGCAGACCCTGGCCGAACTGCTCGGCATCGGGCCCGGCACGCTCTTCGACCTCACGCCGCCTCCCACCCTGGAGGTGCCGCCGCTCCCGCCGCACGAAGCGGAAGCGATCGCCCGGCAGAGCCGCCTCGATCTCGCACAGGCCCTCGCCGACTACAAAGACGCGGACCGCGGAAACACCATCGCCCGGCGCGTACGGCAGCCGGACCTGACCCTTGCGGCCCGCTACGAACAGCGCGGCACCGGTGCATCGTTCTCCGACGCAACGAGCCTCGATACCGGCGACTGGTTTCTCGGCGTGACCAGCGGAGCGGAGATCAATCCCGCACAGGACCGAAGCACCATCGCGCAGGCAGGCATCGCCCTCGCCGCCGCTTACGAGAATGTGCGCATTGTGAACCTCTCCATCTCGCGCGAGGTGCAGCAGGCCCTGGCCGATTACCGGCGCGTACAGGCCGATTTGACGCTGGCCGAAAAGAACGTGGACCTCGCCGACCGCCGGGCACGACTCGCCCGCCGCCTCTTCGAAGCGGGGCGCGGCGACCACTTCAGCGTCACAGACGCGGAAGAAGCCTTTCTGCAATCGCAGAACAACTGGCTCGACGCGCAATCGGCCGTGAACCTGGCGGCCTATCGCCTCCTCGCGGCGCTGGGCACGCTGGTGGAAACGCCGGACGATTTGAAACCCGATCCCCGGCAGGTGCTCCAGTGAGCGCGCGCCCGGCCAAGTGGCTTTTCTGGATCGTGCTGCCGACCGTAGGGCTGCTGGGTCTGGTCTCCAGCCGCTCATCGCCGCGCGAGGAGGCGTTGACCTATATCGAGCGCGGCGCGCTCAGCCGGTGGGTCAGCTATCAGGGCGTGCTCGAAGCGAGACAGGTCGACGTGATTGCCTCGCAGCTCAGCGGTAGCAGCGTCATCGAATTCCTCGCGCCGGAAGGCGCGCCTGTCCAGGCGGGGGACGTACTGGCGCGGTTCGACCGATCGCAGCTCGAACGGGAACGGCTGCGCGTCGAGCGCGACTACCTGCTTGCCGAGGCGGAACTGCGCAGTCTGGAACACGCCGACCTGCCCCTGAAGCTCAACGAAATGACGCTCCAACTTCTCGAAGCCCGCGCCGAATACGAAGCCGAAAACCAGTACCTGGCCGAAAGCATCGAGATGATGGAAGAGGGCCTGGTCTCCGGGCCGGAAGTCGAAAAGCAGCGGCTTCATGTGCAGCGGCTCGAAGCCCGTCTCAAACAGTTGGCCCGGCAGGTCCAGCTTACCCGCGAGTTTCTGCACCCTGCCCGCCTGGCCCAGGCGCGGGCCACGTTCGAAGCCGCGGAGCAGGCGCTGCACCTGGCGCGCCGCGAACTGGACCACGCCGTCGTACGCGCCCCACGTGCGGGAACCGTCTCCTATCGCCCCCTCCACCTCGGCGCCGACTATCGCGTGGTGCGCGTTGGAGACACGCTCTTCAAGAACCAGCCCTTTCTCGCCATTCCCGACATGCGCGATGTAGTGGTGGAGTTCCATGTGCCCGAAGGCGAACTCTCCCTCGTGGCGGAAGGTGCGGAGGTGGTTGTGGCCCCGATCGCGTATCCGGATCTCGCCCTGTATGGCCGCGTACAAACAGTGGCCTCGGTGGCCCAGATTCTGCCAGGCCGCAGTTCGGCCCAGAAGTTCTTTCGCGTTTTGGTCGATATGCAGGACGCCGACCCGCGGCTCCGCTCCGGTATGACCGTGATCGTACGCGTCCTCGCCTTTCACGAGCCGGACGCGCTCCTGCTGCCCCGCACCGCGTTGCAGTGGCGGGACGGCCAGGCCTTCGTAGAGGTCAAGCGCGACGGACGCTGGCAACGAGAGCCGGTCCCGATCGGGCGCACCAGCGACACGCACCTGGAGGTTGAGGGCGACTTCGAGGAGGGCCTCGCCCTGCGCCGGCCATGAGCGACCCTGCCCTGCTCCGCATGCGCGATGTCCGCAAAGCGTTCGCCACGCCGCGCGGCCCGGTCGAGATTCTGCACTCGGCCAATCTCGATATTGCGCAAGGCGACTTCGCGATGATGACCGGCCCCTCCGGCTCGGGCAAAACCACATTCCTGAACCTCGCCGGGCTGCTCGACAGGCCTACTTCCGGCTCGCTCCGTTTCGATGGCGAAGAGATCGCGCCCCTTCCCGAAGAGGCGCTGAGCGCGCTGCGGAAAAGGAAGGTCGGCATCGTCTTCCAGAACTTCAACCTGCTCACACACCGCTCCGCCCTGGAGAACGTGGCGTTTCGTTTCCGGTACCTCGACCTCCCGATCCACGAAGCGCGCCGCCACGCGCGCGAAGCCCTCGACCGCGTCGGGCTCGCCGCGCTGGCCGACCAGCCCGCACGCCTGCTCTCCGGCGGCGAAATGCAGCGCGTCGCCATCGCCCGCGCCGTCGCACAGCGGCCCGACCTGCTGCTCGCCGACGAACCGACCGGCAACCTCGACCGGCGCGCCTCGGAGAACGTCATGGAGACCTTCCGCCAACTGAATTCGGAGGGCATCACCATCGTGCTGGTGACCCACAACGAAGCCTTGCTGGCCAGCGCCTCGCGCCACCTGATCTGTGAGGATGGCGAAATCCGGGAGGCCACCTTGTGAAGGCCGGAACCCGCTGGGCCCTGCACGATGTCTGGGACGGCCTGCGCGGACAGCCCGCGCGCCTTGGGCTTTCCTGCCTGGCCATCGGTGTCGGCATTGCCGCGCTCACCATTCTGCTGGCCGTGCTGAACGGGCTCGAAGCGCGCTCGCGGGCCATTGTTCAGGAATTGGGCGTGAACGTCTTTGCGATTCTACCGCCGCGCGACGGACACCGACAGACAGGCCCGGTGCTCACGCAGGAGCGCGTGGCGGCACTGCGGGCGAATCTGCCCACCTGCCGTTTCGCAGCCGTCTTTCAAGACAGCGTCTTCATCCCAGCGCTGAATCGGCAGGTGCAAGTCATTGCGACCGAACCCGATCTTGCCGCGGTCCGCGGCTGGGAGCTGCGCAGCGGCCGGTTCATCGACCCTGCCGACGCACCGGCCCGCGTGGCGGTCATCAGCGCGGTGCTCGCCGACTCGCGGCAGTGGCGGCCCGGCCAGGTCTTCGTGCTCGATGAAACGCCCTACGACATCATTGGCATTGTCGATGCAGGCGGCGCCGTCGCGGACACCGACATGCCCGATGCCGGGCGCATGGGCGGGCAGGAAGCGGTCTTTCTACCGCTCGATACCCCGGCCTACTGGTTCACACACGCAGGCGCGCTCCCGCTGCACGCCGTCTTTGTGCGCACGCCGGACGGCGAAGATCTCGATCGCTATGTCTATCGCACGCGGCAACTGCTCGCCAGCTTCGACGGCGAAGCCTTGACCTACGGCTTCCTTACGCCCGACCAACTGCTGCAGCGCATTCGCCGGTTGCGCAACACGCTCCGTTTCACTGTGGGCAGCATTGCGTTTCTGTGCCTGATGCTCGGCGGCACCACACTGATGAGTCTCATGGTGGCGAACGTACGCGATCGGCTGCCCGAGATTGGCCTGCGCCGCGCACTGGGCGCATCGAAGCAGGAAGTGGCCTCGCTTTTCGTGGTTGAGGCGGCGCTGGTTTCGTGTGTAGCCGCGACGGTGGCGTCGGCAGGAACCAATGCGGTCTTATGGCTGGCACGCGGCCGTTTTCCCGCGCCATTGGCGATTGGCTGGCCGACGCTGCTGGTACCGCTTTTGGTTGCGGTTGGCCTCGGCATGCTTTTCTCTTATTGGCCCGCGCGCATCGCCGCCGGCATCTCACCCGCCGAGGCGCTCCGCAACTATTGAGGCAGGCAGCCCACAAGGTCTACAAGACCGTCCTCCTCCGCAAGGTGCGCACGTGCATGGAACCGGAGGATGGGCATGTCGCAAAGCGACTGCCCGTCACCCACAGCCCACAAGCCAACCACACGCTGATCGACGGTCTACAAGACCGTCCTCCCCCGCAAGGTGCGCACGTGCATGGAACCGGAGGATGGGCATGTCGCGAAGCGACTGCCCGTCGCCCATAGCCCACAAGCCAACCACCCGCTGATTGACGGTCTACAAGACCGTCCTCCCCCGCAAGGTGCGCACTTTCATGGAACCGGAGGATGGGCATGTCGCGAAGCGACTGCCCGTCGCCCAAAGCCCACAAGCCAACCACACGCTGATTGACGGTCTACAAGACCGTCCTCCCCCGCAAGGTGCGCACGTGCATGGAACCGGAGGACGGGCATGTCGCGAAGCGACTGCCCGTCACCCACAGTTCACAAGCCAACCACCCGCTGGTGGGTGCCCCACGCCGCTGGCGTGATAAACATGTCGCGGTTGGTGGGCAGTCCTTGGCGGCGTTCGAACAGATTCGAGTGTACGAGTAGGTGTACGAGTACGAGATCGATTGACGAGGCAGACATTCGACCATAAAAACCCAAGCGCTTATCGGGCGCCCATAACTCACCTACTCGTACACCTACTCGTACACGCCGATCTCTCCATCCGTCAGAAAAGCGACCGGATCTAATACCCCGCCGATCCCGGAAGCAGTCCTTTGGTTACAACTCCATGAGTGCCCTGGGCTAACTCCTGCCACGCCGATGGCTTGGTCTGGCGTTTGAACCCTTGTCGAAACCCGCTCGCGGGGCGGCGACAAAGGGCCGCGACAATGAGGGGCGACAAAGGGTGCCCAAAAACCCGCCTGCCCTACATGGAGCACCGCATCGCGTATCCCGCATCCCGTATCCCGCATCCCGTATCCCGCATCCCGCATCCCGCATCCCGTATCCCGCATCCCGCACCTGTCCGCGGTAGCTTCAGCGAAGGTGAATCCCCCATCCCGAAGCACCAGAGCCTCCCTCTGCTCGGCAAGGTGCCCGGCAAGTCACATCTCGCATCTCTTATCCCAGCTCCCCAAGAATCTCCCGCTTCCCTCTTTGATTCCGGCGCTGGTTCCATTAGACTCT
>SLOV01000039.1 GCA_007132345.1 Kiritimatiellia bacterium | reverse complement strand
GGGCTATATCGGGCGTGAGCGCCGCCAGATATCGAAGGCGTCGCGCTACGATGCGGTACGTATTCCGCCGGAGATCGATTACGAGGCGATTCGCGCCCTGCGGTTTGAAGCGCGCCAGAAACTGATGCGAGTGCTGCCAGAAACCCTGGGCCAGGCGGCGCGTATCTCGGGGGTCAACCCTGCCGATGTGGCAATCCTCAGTGTCTGGATCGAGCGAATGGCGAAAAGCACCACCGCAAAGGTGTGAGGATGCGCAATGTCCACCCCGCTTGCGGTATTCAGTCAGTCAGGCTGGGGCTTGAGGCCAGCCCTTTGCGCCCGATCCGCCTTTCGCCAATCTCTCGGACCATATTTCTAAGCTTCTCTGCTGTAAAAGGTTTACAGAGATACGCTGTGGCCCCTCCTGACAGCAATTCCTGAATGGCCTGTTCATCGTCCTGAACGGAGATGATGACAACGTCGCTCTCCGGACAGTGTGTCCGAAGCTCCCGCAGGGTGCACGGCCCATCCATGACGGGCATGATCAGATCGAGAAGAATGAGATTGAACAATCCGATCGGTTCACCCGTTGACCGCGAGCCTCGAGCCCGTAAGAATAGGATTGGAAGGAGGCCCGGGCGATGGCGATCTATTTGGACAATAACGCGACGACGAAACCGTCGCCCGAGGTTTGCGAGGCCATGCTCCAGGCGTTGCGGAGCCATTTCGGAAACCCGTCCTCTTCGTATGCGCTGGGGCGTCGTGCGGCGGGGGCCATGGAGCAAGCCCGGGACCAGGTAGCTTCGCTGGTGGGGGCGACCGCGGGTTCGTTGGTGTTCACCTCGGGTGGCACGGAGAGCAATAGCACAGCGCTTTCGGCGGGGCTCGCCTTGCGGCCGGAGCGGCGGAAGATTCTGGTTTCGGCGGTGGAGCATGCGTCTGTACTCGATGCGGCCGAGGCCTGGGCGGAGCGGGGCTGGGTCGTTGTTCCGGTGGGTGTGGACGGAGCGGGGCGGCTTCGGACGGAAGCACTGGAGGAGGCGCTGGACGAGGAGACAGCACTGGTCTGCATCATGGCGGCCAACAACGAAACGGGTGTGCGGCTCGATCCGGGGGATTGGGCGGAGCGGGTTCATGCGGCGGGGGCACTGCTTCACGTGGATGCGACACAGATGGCGGGCAAGGTGCCGATGCATGTGCGGGAGTGGGGCGTGGATTTCGCCGCCTTTTCGGCGCATAAACTGCACGGACCGAAAGGAATAGGATCTCTATATATTGCTAATAACAAGGTTATTACGCCGATGATTCGTGGCGGAGGACAGGAAGGCGGATGGCGGTCCGGAACCCCGAACGTGCCCGGCATCCTGGGCTTTGGCGTTGCGGCGGCCCAGGCGGAAGCGGCGTTGGGGGCGATGGAGCAGGTGGCGGCTATGCGGGACCAGTTGGAGGCCGGGCTGCACGAGAAACTGGCGGGGGTGACGGTTCAGGGGGGGGATGCGCCGCGGCTGCCGAACACTTCGAGCCTGCGCTTCGAAGGCGTAGAGGCGGAGACGTTATTGGCGCTGATGGATCTGGAAGGATTGTATGCTTCCACAGGGAGCGCCTGCGCCGCGGGAGCCGCGGAGCCTTCGCATGTGCTGCGGGCGATGGGGTTGGACCGGCGGGCGGCACGGGAAGTGGTGCGGTTCAGTTTGTCGCGTTACACCCGGCGGGAAGAGATCGAAACAGTGATCGACCGGGTTGCTTCGCTCGTGGCAAGCTTACGAGGCAGGTCGAAGGCCGGAATGTCTCCGAGAGCGATCACTGGGGATCAGAGATGAGCGTGGAACTATCCTTTAAGCGTTGGCTGTTGCGTGGGGTCCTGGTGCCTTTTGCACTGCTGCTGATTCTGACGAATGCCCTGTTGTGGAAATATTTGAGCGAGGCGGGAGGGGACCCGCAGCGGAATGTGACGGTTCTGGGCGTTTCGCTGGTAGCGAGCCTGGTGGTCTTGTTGCTGATCAGGGCGGGTGCGGTGCGATCTGCAAGGAGTATGTTTCTCGGTTCGTTTGAGGAAGTGATGGCGGCCGGGCGCTGGGCGCTGCGGAGGTTGCTGGGGCGCAATCTTGGGGAAGGGGAGCTGGCGATTGAGTTTGACGACTCGGAAGTGCCTGCGGTTGCGGAACTGGAGGCCTGGGAACGCCAGGCGATCAAGCAGGCGGACAGTTATACGGCCGATCAACGGGCGGAGTTGCAACAGGATCTGGAGCTGGCCATGGAGTTTCAGCAGGCCTTTCTCAACCGGCCCTATCCGAAAGTTCCGGCGGTGCATGCGCAGGGACGGCTGCGTCTTGCCTTCAGCCATCGGTATAAACCAGCACTCGCGCTGGGCGGTGACTTTTTCGATATTCTGACCTATGGCCCGGATTGCGCGGGGGTCCTGATCGCAGATGTGATGGGGCACGGAACCCGCAGCGCGTTGATTACGGCGGTGATCCGCACGATGATCCGCGATCTGGCCTCGCAGGGCAGAAATGCGCCCCATTTCGTTTCCGGCCTGAACCGGAGCATGATTGACCTGTTGCGGGTGCTGCCACACCCCATTTTTGCTTCGGCTTTCTATTTTGTGGCCGACACGACCGGGCGCGTCGCGACGTTTTCTTCGGCGGGTCATCCGGCTCCCTTTCATTTGCGGCGGAGCGTGGGGCGGATCGGTCGGTTAAGGGTCGAAGAGGAGCAGGGCGCTGCGTTGGGGCTACTGGAGGGCGAGGAGTATCCGGGCGGAACTTGCCGGCTGCTGGCGGGCGACTTATTCCTGTTTTTTACGGACGGCGTTTACGAAGCGATGAACCATCATGGTGAAGAGTTTGGCATGGCCCGTATGGAGCAGGTGATTCAGCGGGTGCTCTATCGGCCGGGGCAGGTGGTTATCGATTCGATCCTGAAGGAGGTGGAGTCGTTCCTGGGCACGGAACCGTTGCCGGACGACATCTGCATGGTGGCCGTGGAGGTGACCACCGAAGAGGCGCGCAGTCGGTAACCCATGCGCTGGCGGGCACCTCTGCTGGCCCTGCACCAGGAAACCAGGTCTTTGCGGGATTTCCGGGGTGTGGGAACCGGTTACTTTTCTGACCGCCGGAGAGATCGGCGCGTACGAGTAGGTGTACGAGTACGGGATCGAATCACGAGACAGGCATTAGACCCTGAGAGCCTGAGTTTTCGTCGGGCGGCCTGACTCGCTTTCCTCGTACACGCTCACCCGCAGAAATGATTTGCGCCCTTCGCCAGCATGGGGCCGCGCGGGTTCTTGACAGTTGGGGGTTGTCTGCTAGCATCCGCCGCTTCCCGACTAAGAAGAGGGATGCGAGGGGCAGTCCTTCGCAATCGTTTAACCCGAGGAGAAGATCTCGATATGGCAACGCGCAGAAGACAGGAAAAGAGCAAGAAGTACGTCTATTTTTACGGCGGCGGCAAGAAGATGACCGAGGGTGACGCCACGATGAAGGCGGTGCTCGGCGGCAAGGGCGCCAACCTCGCGGAAATGGCCAACGCGGATCTCCCCGTCCCGCCGGGATTCACCATCAGCACTGAGGCGTGCGCCTATTATTCCAGCCATAACCGCACCTACCCGGCGGGCATGATGGCACAGGTTAAGGAGCAGCTCGGCAAACTCGAGAAGCTCATGGGCAAGAAGCTTGGCGATCCCAAGGATCCGCTCCTGGTCTCGGTTCGATCCGGCTCCGCGCTTTCGATGCCGGGCATGATGGACACCGTTTTGAACCTCGGCCTCACCGACCGCTCTGTGCAGGGATTCATTAAGCAGACCGGCCAGGAGCGCGCCGCGTGGGATTGTTATCGGCGCTTCATCGACATGTTCGGCGACGTGGTCATGGGGCCGACCACCGGCCTGGAGCACCACGACTTCGAAGTGGAACTGGAGCGGCTGAAGAAGAAGTACAAAGCGAAGAACGACACCGACCTGACGGCGGCGCAGCTCAAGGAGCTGGTCGATGTCTATAAGAAGGTCTACCAGAAGAAGGTGAAGAAGCCCTTCCCGCAGGACCCCATGGAGCAGCTCGATTACTCGATTCATGCGGTCTTCAACTCGTGGAACTCCGACCGCGCCGTGAAATACCGGCAGATCAACAAGATCACCGGGCTGCTGGGAACCGCCGTGAATATCTGCACCATGGTTTTCGGAAATATGGGCGAAGATTCCGGTACCGGCGTTGCCTTTACGCGCGACGGCTCGACGGGCGATTCCAAGCCGATGGGCGAGTATCTGGTGAATGCGCAGGGTGAAGACGTGGTGGCCGGCATTCGCACTCCCCACGACCTGCACGAGATGCCGAGTGAGTCGAACCCCATCTGGGCCACGGCCTACAAAGACCTGCTCAAGATCATGCAGAAGCTCGAGCGGCATTACAAACACCCGCAGGACGTCGAGTTCACGGTGGAGCAGGGCAAACTCTGGATGCTTCAGACCCGCAACGCCAAGCGCACCGGGCTCGCCGGCGTTCGCTGGGCGGTGGAAATGGGCACCGGCAAGGATGTGTACACCGGTAAGGCGCTGCCCAAGCTGCTCACGCCGAAGCAGGCGCTGCATACCGTTTCTGGCGCGGACCTTGAACAGCTTCTCTTTCCCATCTTCGATATCGACGAAGAGCAGAAGGCGACCGTGCTTGCCAAGGGTCTGCCGGCCGGGCCTGGCGCGGCGGTCGGTAAGATCGTGTTCGAGGCGCATGAGGCGGAAGCGCAGGTGAAGAAGCACGCGGGCGAGAAGCTGATTCTCGTGCGCCACGAGACCAGCCCGGAAGACGTCGGCGGCATGTGGGCCGCACAGGGCATTTTGACCACCACCGGCGGTATGACCTCCCACGCGGCGGTCGTGGCGCGCGGCTGGGGTAAGTGCTGCATCTGCGGCGCGGGCGCCCTGCGGATCGACTACAAGAAGCGAACCGTGACGGTAGACGGCACGGTCCTCAAGGAAGGCGATTGGATCAGCCTGAACGGGTCCACCGGTATCGTATACGTCGGCCAGATCCCCACCATGGCAAGCCCTGTTGTCAACGCCATCGTTGGCGGCAACAAGAAAGCCATGAAGGATCCCATCTACAAGATGTACAAGCAGGTCTCTGACTGGTCCGACTCATTCCGCAAGATCAAGGTCCGGACCAATGCGGATACGCCCAAAGACGCCAAAGCGGCGCGCTCTTTCGGCGCCGAGGGCATCGGTCTTTGCCGCACGGAACATATGTTCTTCGAAGGCGAGCGCATCTGGGCGATTCGCGAGTTCATTCTCGCCGAAAACAAGGCGGGCCGCGAAAAGGCCCTGGCCAAGTTGCTGCCCTACCAGCGTAAAGACTTCGAGGGCATCTTCACGGCCATGGACGGCTTGCCGGTCACGATCCGGCTGCTCGATCCGCCGCTGCACGAGTTCGTGCCCCACACGAAGAAGGACCAGACCGAGATGAGCCGCCGCCTCAAGGTTCCGCAAGAGCGCGTGGCGGAGCGCGTGGCGCAGCTCCACGAGTTTAACCCCATGCTGGGCCACCGTGGCTGCCGCCTCTCGATCACCTTCCCGGAACTCTGCGTCATGCAGACCCGCGCCATCATCGAGGCGGCCTGCAATGTCTCCAAGAAGGGTAAGAAGGTACTGCCGGAAATCATGATTCCGCTGGTTGGCACCAAGGCGGAACTCGAATTTCTGGAGACGATCGTGCGCAAGGTCGCGGATGGCATCATTGCGGACCGGAAGTCGAAGCAGGAGTATCTGGTCGGCACCATGATCGAAATTCCGCGCGCGGCGCTCACCGCCGACGAGATCGCCGAAGCAGCCGAGTTCTTCAGCTTTGGCACCAACGACCTCACGCAGATGACCTTCGGGTTCAGCCGCGACGACATCGGTACGTTCCTGCCGGATTACCTCGACGAGAAGATCCTCGCCGTCGACCCGTTCCAGCACATCGACGTCACCGGCGTGGGCCAGTTGGTCGAAATGGCTGTAAAGAAAGGGCGCCAGACGCGACCTAAACTTAAGTGCGGGATCTGTGGTGAACACGGCGGTGACCCGGCCAGTGTCAAGTTCTGCTGCAAAGTAGGGCTCGATTACGTGAGCTGCTCGCCATACCGGGTTCCCATTGCTCGACTGGCTGCGGCACAGGCCGCACTCAACGGTTGAGCCGGAATCACAGTCCGTTACGCTTGTTTTTCAAGCCTCATCCCGCTCGCGGGATGAGGCTTGATTGTTTTTGAAGTATTGAGAAGAATGCAATTGAACAGCTAGACACCCCACGCCGTCGAAGAGGCGGACAGGAGGACGTCGAGGTTCCCATGGTTATGGAGCATGAGAGTGCGGGCATTAAAATCTACCTGCGCGAGATCGGGCAGACCCCGCTCTTGACGCCGCAGGAGGAGATTGTCCTTGCGAAGCGCATCAAGAAAGGTGACGAAGATGCGAAACAGCAGATGATCCGCGCCAATCTGCGGCTTGTCGTGAAGATTGCCCACGATTATGCCCGACTCGGGCTGCCTTTGCTCGACTTGATCTCGGAGGGCAACATCGGCCTGATGAAAGCGGTCGAGCGCTTCGATCCCTCCAAAGGCGCCAAGCTCAGCACCTATGCGGCGTGGTGGATCAAGCAATCGATCAAGCGGGCCCTGGCGAACCAGAGCAAGACGATTCGCTTGCCCGCCCACCTGGTCGACAAAATTGCGCGCATGCGCAAAGCAGAGTTGCGCCTCTCCGAAAAGCTGGGCCGCGACCCGACCAACGAAGAGTTGGGCAAAGAACTGGCCATCTCGCCTGCCACTGTTTCTCAGTGGAAGACCGTCTCGCTGCGGCCCTCCTCGCTGGATGCCCCCATCGGGGAAGACGGCGGAAGCCGCTTCGGAGAGATCATTGGCGACGAAAACGCGCGCAACCCCTTCGACGAATTGAATGACGCTCAACTTCGTGAGGAGGTCTCCGAGCTGATGGGGCAGCTCGACGAGCGCGAACGCCGGATCCTGATTTATCGATACGGCCTGGGAGGCCAGCCGGCGGAAACGCTTGAAACGGTTGGTACGCGATTCAATATTACGCGGGAGCGGGTGCGACAAATTCAGAAGGCGGCCATCGATAAGCTAAGCGCCATGATGTTTACCGAAGATTCACCCGAAATCCCCTTTTCCGGTCAGGAATCCGCGGAGACGTTCAGAAAGTGATGATGGAAGAGATCAAAGCAGCCATTCGCGATGTTCCCGACTTTCCCACTCCCGGCATCGTTTTTAAGGACATCGCGCCCATCCTGGCGGATCCTGGCCTCTTCCGGGCTGTGATTGATCATTTCGCCGAGAGGCACCGTGATGCCGGTATTCAGGTTGTGGCGGGTGTTGAAGCGCGCGGGTTCATTTTCGGTAGCGCACTGGCTTACGCGCTCGGGATCGGGTTTGTTCCCATTCGTAAGAAAGGCAAGCTGCCGTGGCAAACGGTGGAAGCATCCTACGACCTGGAGTATGGCAGCGCGACCATCGAAGTGCACGCCGATGCCGTGTCGCCCGGCGCCCGGGTGCTGCTCTTTGATGACCTCCTTGCAACTGGCGGGACCGCGGCTGCGGCCGCCGGGCTGATACGCGAAATCGGGGGCACGGTCGTCGAGATCGATTTCCTTATCGAGCTCGCATTTCTCGAAGGGCGCAAACGGCTATCGGACAGCCCGGTTTACGCCCCGCTCGTCTTCCAGGACTGAGGATCACTGCGTTTGCAGCGTGAACGCCCCGGTTTCGTCCGGTGAGGCGGTCGTCGCGCGAATCAGGTAAACCACGCCCGGTTGCACCGTAAAGCTGAGCTGCGCATTGGTGCCGCCCCCGCCATAGCCATCCTCGGCGATCTCTTCACCGGTGTCCCGATTCAGAATCGTTAACCAGGCATCCACATTGGCGGAGGTCATCGTCACTGTAACCGTCTGGCCGGCGCTGACGCCGGTCAGTTCGTAGTCGACGATGCGGTAGGTCACGCTAAAGCGGTGGTCGATGGCATCATTGGTCGTGAGCTGTCCGCTGACCGTCGCTGGCCGTCCAATCGTTCGCAGCGGTTGCAGACTGACCGAATAGGGGCCGGTCTCCATTTCAAAGAAGCTGGAGGCACGTGCCACATAGGTGATTCCCGGCTGAACGGTAAAGATGATGCGGGAGCTGGGGGAGTCGCCATAGTCGTCATTCTCGTCCAGAACGGCGCCCGTCGATTTGTTGATGAGTTGCAGAAAACTGTCGATCACGGGTGATGTCTGGTCGAGGATCACGCGTTGACCGCCGGTGAGTCCGACCAGATCGAAGTCGTTGATGTAGTAGGTGCCTGTAAAACGAGGATCGATCGGATCGCCCGAGGTCAACGCACCATCCTCGACGGTGCCCAGCGTCAGGGTGTCCGAAGCGGTAAAGAACTCCGTGCTCAAGGTAAACGAGCCGGTTTCCAGAGGAACCGCCGTGGTCGCCCGAACCAGATAGTGGACGCCCGCCTGCGGCGTGAAGACCAGCCTTGCGTTCAAACCCCCACCGCTGTCGTCATCTTCCGCGACCACTCTGCCATTCTCGGCGTTGACGACGCTCAAATAGGCGTCAACCTCGGCCGAGTCCATGCGAATAGAAATGTCCACGCCAGCGGGCGCGTCCAGCAGATAGTCACGCTTGTAGAACTGGCTCCCGGGCAGATACAGCGGATCGAACTCGTCCGCGACCGTCAGCGCCCCGAATAGCGTCTCGGGCACGCCCAACAGCGGGGTCGAAGGAGGAATCCGAAAAACGGCCACCTCGAAAAGCCCCGTCTCCCCGGCCGCTTCGCTGCTGGCCCGCAGCAGATAGGAAACCCCGGCCGCCGGCGTGAATTCGATCTGCTCGTCCAGGCCGCCACCTGCGTTGGAAGAAGAAGTCGCCAGCACCGCGCCCGTCGCCTCGTCGAGAAGCTCCAGCCATGCGTCCATCTCGATCGATCGCAGCGTCACGGTCACCGGCTGTCCAACCGGCAGATCGAGCAGCCGGTACGCCTTCATAAAGCGTCCGGCCCTCGTGGGGTGGAGCTGGTCTTGCGGTGTCAGGCTGCCTTGCAGAGCGCCGGGAAAGAACAACTCCCGCGGTGCATTCACCAAGTTGTCCGAAAAACCCGCGAGCACGCGGAACGCACCCTGGCGGGGATCGAAAGAGGCTGGCGGCGCGATCCGCCACTCCTCTGCCTCGCTATCTCCCGGGACCGCATTCGACTCGAAGCGGGCCGCCGCAAGATCGTAGGGCTGCCAGATGTCCGTGAGTGTCGGCACATACTCGATGCGATACGCGATGTCCTCCGCCAGAACCGGTTTCCGGAAGTGGACAAAAGGCTCCCAGCCGCCAGGAGCGGCACGAAGCGCGATACCGGGCAAGTCCTCAGCGGAAGGCTGCAGCGGATTGGACCGGAACGCGAACTCCAGCAGATTCGGGATTCCATCGAGATCCGGGTCCCGCCAGGGCCCCGCCACCCCGGTTTCGACTTCGAAGTCGCTGTAATACGGAGCGATATGGTTCTTGATG
>SLOV01000207.1 GCA_007132345.1 Kiritimatiellia bacterium | reverse complement strand
GTGAGCCGACGGCACGAGGCGCTCGAACTCGGGCAGGAAAGGTTTCTGCGCGCCCTGGAGGAAGAGTTGGGAAGTCTCCCCGATGCGTTTTCTCCAGACACCGTCTTCATCGGCGGCGGCACACCCACCGAACTCTCCGATCAGGATTTCCGCTCGCTCCTCGCGCTGATCCGGCAGACGATCGATGCGGAGCATGTCATCGAATGGAGCTGCGAAGCGAATCCCGGCACCCTGACCGAGGCGAAGGCGGCGATGTTCAAACCGGCGGGGATCCATCGTGTCTCGCTGGGCGTGCAATCGTTTCAGCCGGCCAACCTTGAGTTTCTTGGCCGAATCCACAGCGGCGAGGAAGCCGAGGAGGCCGTGGCGCTTCTTCGCGAACATGGCATCGCAAATATCAACCTCGATCTGATGTTCGGCGTGCCCGGTGCGACGATGGAGATGCTGCAGGACGATCTGCGCAGACTCCTGGCTTTGCGCCCCGCGCATATTGCCTGTTACTGCCTGACCTACGAAGAAGGAACGCCGCTGACCGACTTGAAAGAACGCGGCTTTGTGCGGCCTCTAAATCCCGAACAGGAGTTGGAGCAATACCAGGAGGTCATCCGCACCCTCAAGGAGGCGGGCTATCGCCACTACGAGATTTCCAATTTCGCCCTCCCCGGTTTCGAGTGCAGGCATAACCTTCTCTATTGGAGCGCAGGCGAATACCTCGGGGTCGGCCCGGCCGCCCATTCCCACTGGGCGGGTGCGCGTTTCGGCAACGTGCGCAGCATCGACGCATGGTGTAGCGGCTTGTTGTCGGGCTCTCCCGCGCGGGAATTCGAGGAACGGCTCGAACCCGCCGCCAAAGCGAGGGAGACCCTGGTGATGAGCCTGCGCCGACTTGATGGAATCGATACCGACGAGTTCGAAAAGGCGACCGGCTTCGCGGTCGAAAGCCTTTATGACGGAGAGTTATCCGGTCTTCTGGGGGAAGGATTGCTGGAGACGCATGCTGGCCGCCTGCGGCTGACCGAGGAGGGTCTCTATCTCAGCAACCGGGTCTTTGCCGAGCTGGTGTAGCGATAGCTACTCGCGCCCGAATTTTCGATTCAGCTCGCGATAACTCATGAAGATAATCGTGGGGCGACCGTGCGGGCAGGTGTAGGGCATGTCGGCCCGCGCCAGGTCGACCACCAACTGCTCGATCTCCTCGACCTTCAGCAGGTCGTTCGCCTTCACCGCGGCTTTGCAGGCGGCCTTGGCGACCCGCTCCTCCGCGAATCGCTCCGTCCCGCCGCGCGGGCCGGCCTCCTCCAGGCTGCGCGCCACCTGGCCCAGCACGGATGTGGCCGACACGTTGCCCAGGCAGGAAGGCAGCGCATCCACCAGAACTGTATCGCCCCCAAACTCCGCGATGCCGAAACCCATCTCCCGAAGCAGGTCCATGTGCTGCTGCACGCACTCCATGTCTTGCGGCGAAAGATCAACGCTCTCCGGCACGAGCAGCCCCTGCGAACGTACGTTGCGGCGCAAAAGCTGTTTCATGAATCGCTCGAAGAGCACCCGTTCGTGCGCGGCGTGCGGGTCCATCAGCACCATTCCGCCGTCTGTCTCCATGACCACATAGAGGCCACCCGCCTGCCCGAGAATGCGGCACCAGCTCCAGGGCGCGGAACCGATCGCCTCGTCATCCACCGGCTCGATTCTTGTGCCGGTGCGCGCATCCTCGGGCGGCCGGTCTGCATCGGCAGGCGGCTCCTCTTCCTCGCGCGGATAAGCGAAGGGCTGCAACTCGGGCAGATCAGAAATTCGAATACGCGGCACCTCCACACGATCGGAGGCCAGGCCCGTCGAGAGCGGCGGCGTCCAGGGAGTGGGGGCGGGCCCCGCCCTGCCCTGTTCTTCCCGCAGCGCGCCGTCCAGCGCCTTCATCACGGCGTCGCGCACTTCACGTGTGCGCCGGAAACGAACCTCCTTCTTCGTCGGATGCACATTCACATCCACCTGCTCGGGGTCTACGTCGATGAAGAGGAAAAGAACCGGATGCCGCCCTTTGGGGATGATCGTGTTGTAGGCCTCACGAATGGCATGGCCCACGACCGCCGCACTGGCGGCGCGGCCATTGACAAAGATGTATTGCTCGTTGCGATCCGCCCGGCTGATGCGACCCAGCCCGGCATAACCGCCGACACGTGCCTCGATGTCCTCATACTGTACCGGCCTGAGCGACTCCAGCAGGCGCGCCCCGAACAACTGGCGAATGCGCTCATCGAGCGTGGCGCCCGCCGCCAGCCGATAGACCTCCTTTTCCTCGACCACGAGGCGAAACCCTGCCTGCGGGTGTGCCAGTGCGTGAACCAGAAAGACCTGGCGCGCATGCGCCAACTCGGTCTGGTCGGTACGAAGAAACTTGCGCCGGGCCGGCACATTGAAGAAGAGGTTGCGCACCAGAATCGACGTACCCGGTGGCGCGCCGGCCTCCGAGACCTGGTTCATGCGGCCGGCGGCGATCGACAGGGTGGTTCCGCTCAAATCGTCGTGGGGCCGCGTGGTGAGTTCGAACCGCGAGACACTCGCGATCGCCGCAAGCGCTTCGCCGCGAAAGCCAAGCGTGTGCACGCGTTCGATGTCGTCCACGTCGCGAATCTTGCTTGTTGCATGGCGCTCCACGCTCATCAGCGCATCGTCGCGCGACATGCCGCTGCCGTTATCGGTGACGCGGATCAGGCGGCGGCCACCGCCGAGCAGTTCCACCTCGATCTCCGTGGCCCCGGCGTCCAGCGCATTCTCGATCAGTTCCTTCAGAACCGAGGCGGGCCGTTCCACGACTTCCCCGGCCGCAATCTTGTTGGCGACATGGTCCGGGAGCAGTCGAATCGGTTTCGGTTCGGGCATGGGCGGATCATAGACGCCGCCCCATCCGCGGGCAAACGGGGAATCGCACGGCAACAGATTTCTGTCGGCACGCTTGACGCGCATGGCGCATTGCAACATGGTGACGCGCCGAATCAAACGTGACCGCTGCACCTGAAAGACGGACGTTCCTGCATCGTCCGGCCCCTTGGACGACGCCTCTATGCCAAACTCTACGATCATCGCCACGCTGGGGCGTTGGGCGGGCAAGTTGCTTGCCCGCATGTTGCTGGCCTTGTTTGCCTGCTTGCTGACGCTGCTGGGGGTGGAGCTTGTGCTGCGCCTGGCCCGGGCGGACGACGAGGCGGTGCTGCGACATGACCGGTCGCTGATCACTTATTACCCCAGCGGCGAACGGCTGAACCCATGGAGCGACGGCCATCCCGACCCGCTTCGCGTCGCCGTGGTTGGGGATTCGATTACGCATGGCGCGGGGGTTACCTTCTACGACACCTATGGGATGCGGCTGGAGGCCCTGCTGAATTTCAACCCCGATCAACGGCCGGCCAAGGTGCGCGTCTGGGCCCTGGGCGGCGATTCCACCCACACGCAACTGCGCTATCTACAAGAGATCATACCGTGGAACCCGGAACTCCTGATTCTCGGCATCTGCCTCAACGATACCGAAGATCCGCACAACGCGAGGGAGTACAGACGATGGCGGCGCGAGGCACTGCCACCGCCGCCCCCTCCGTGGTTGGCGCGCCTGCTTCCCCGCACACGGGCCGGCACCTGGATCTACCAGCAGTTCGCCAGCATCAAGGCGCAACAGGGATACCATCGCTATTACGAGCGCCTCTACGACAAGAACTACAGCGGATGGCACGTCTTCGTCCAGACACTCCGCACATTCAACGAAACCTGCCGGGAGCACGGCATCACCTTTGTGCCGGTCATTTTCCCGACATTCGACAATGTAGACAATTATCCCTTCGAGTGGATTCACGACCAGATCAAGGAAGTGCTGCGTGCGGAAAACATCCCGTACTTCGACCTGCTGGACACCTTTCGTGGGCAATCGCCGGTCCGGCTCCAGGCGATTCCCAACGTGGACCCGCACCCGAGCGAGATTGCCCACCGCCTGGCCGCCGAATCCATTTTCCAGTTTCTGCTCGCCAATGGACACATCGATGCGAGCTATCTTCCCCAGCACGCCAATGCCTCGCCAGAACGTATGTGGCGCATGCTCGCGCATCTTTTACAAGATGCGTCTGCCGTGGATGCGGACGATTACGAACGGTTGCTTCACGAAGATGAAGCCGTAACGGTACCGTAACGCAAAGCGGCGCAGGCATCCGGATTTTGGCCGAAAGCGGCCCTTATTTCGCCATTCTTTCTTTCACAAACATTGAGCACAGGTGCCTGAGCCCTGTCGTACCTGTCCAGCGGAGGGCAGGTTGCCCTTCGAAAATAAACATGAAAGGAACTCATGAATGATGGGACGATTGAAATTCAAGACAGTGTTCGCAGTAAGCGGTCTATTGGCGCTGGGTACCCTCGCACAAGCGCAGGAGTGGGGGCAGCAGGCTGAATCCCCGGAACCTGTTCAACCGACGATCAGCGCGCCACAGGCCGAGCCGGCTACGCCCAGTCCGCAGGCGGAATTACAGCATTTGCAGATGCAACTGCAAGAGATCTCCGGCCAGGTAGCAGAGATTCAGCAAGAGGCATTCGAGCGGCAGGACATTCAAGATGCATCGTCCGCCTACGAACAGCAGTTGCGCGCAAAAATGGTGGAGCTGTCGCCGGAGATCCAGCAGGACATCGATGCAGCCGAAGAGCTGATGGACGAATTGCGGTCTGTCGAGGATCCCGGTGCGTTGTCCCCGGAAGAGGGCCAGGCATTTCAGGAGAAATTTATGGAGTTCCAGCAGCGGGCACAGCGGTTGCAACCGATCGAGGAACAAGCCAGCCGCGACCCGGAGTTGCAGGCGGCCCAGTCAGCATTGGAAACCAAAGTATTGGCAGCCATGGCCGACGTTAACCCGCAGTCCAGCCACTTGATCCAGGAACGCGAGGAGTTGGTTCAGCGCTATATGCAACTGACGCAGCAATTGCAGCAGCAGCAACAACTCCAACAGCCCGCACCGCAGCCGCAGCCAGAGCCGCCCGCGATGCAGCTTCAGGATCAGTAAAGAGGCCCGCCAACTACAGGCTCTCGGCAAACACCGTTGCAATGGCGCCTTGCAAGGCCGGCAGCGGCAAGACCCACCACTCCCCTTTCCGCCCCCGCCAGCGTGTTGGGGCGGAAGGATTCAATAGATCGGAATAGTCTGTCTCGGAGAGGTCCATGCGCAGGCCGACACCCAACGCCTTCGCATGGGCCTCTTTCAGGGTCCAGCAGCGAAGAAAGAGCGCCTGTCGCTCCGGCTCGCTGACCGAAAGCAGCATGCGGCGCTCGGCCTGGTGATAGAAGCGTTCCGCAATCTGCATCATCCGCGGGCGGGGGCGGTCATCTTCAATGTCCGCCCCGACTGCCCGCCCTCCTGCCAGGGCCACGAGTAGCCATGAACCCGAGTGGGAAAGGTTGAACTGGAGCCTGGCCCCGCCGCATGCCTCATCCAGAAACGGTTTCCCGCCCGCTGCAACGTCGATGTTCAGGCCGGCGGGATCGCGCTCCAGGCAAGCGCCCAGAAGGGAGCGGAGCGTGGCGCGGCTGAACAGGTAGCGGTCGGCCACCGCTGGATGGGTGCAGGCCGAAAGGTGCTGCCGCTCTGGTTCCGAAAGGAGGTCCGCTAAGGCGGCGCGGTCGAGCTCGGAGAGATCGATGCGAAGCAACCAGGTTTCCACCACCTGTTCGCCGAGCGGACCGGATGGTATGTGCAGCGGAACTTCCTGAAGCCCTACCGCCGGGTGCGCGCAGTCGAATCGAAAGCGGCGGCCGAGGAGGCGGCGCGGATCGAAGGCCGGCATCGACGCCCCTTCTCTTGCAACTCGCCGGGTCAGGCGGAAACGATGTGGTCCCGCGCCCCCGTCACTTGCCGCAAGGCGCCGCGGGTGTCGATGATGAGTTGCGCCTTGTCGGCGATCATCTGCCAGTCATAGGCCTTGTGGTGGGTGCTGACCACCACGGCATCGTAGCCTGCCAGAGACTCGGCGCTGAGCGGAACGCTCTTCATGCCGAGATCGTACCGCCGCATCTTGTGGGTCTCGGCGACGTGCGGATCGTTATAGTCCACCTCCGCGCCGAGGTCCTGCAGACGCTCGATGAGTTCGAAACTGGGGCTTTCGCGGACATCGTCGACATCCGGCTTATACGCCAGGCCCAGAACCAGGATGCGCGCCCCCTGTACCGCCTTTCCGCGCCGGTTCAGGGCGCGGGCCGTTCGCTCGACGACGAAGTCCGGCATGTGATGATTAATCTCGCCGGCGAGTTCGATGAAACGGGTCGGCATCCCCAACTCGCGCGCTTTCCAGGAGAGATAAAAGGGATCGATGGGGATGCAGTGCCCGCCGAGGCCGGGGCCGGGGTAAAAGGCCTGAAACCCGAACGGCTTGGTGGCCGCGGCATCGACCACTTCCCACACGTCGATGTTCATTGCGGTGAGCAGCACCTTCATTTCGTTGATGAGGGCGATATTGACCGAGCGGTAGATGTTCTCGAGCAGCTTGGCCGCTTCGGCCACCTCGGCGGTGCTGACGGCAATCACTTTTTCGATCGCCTGCTTGTAGAGATGCGTGGCCAAATCACCGCTGATGGCGTCAATGCCGCCGACCAGCTTGGGAATCGTCTGCGTGGAGAAGTCGGCGCGGCCGGGGTCTTCGCGCTCCGGGGAGAAGGCCAGGAAGAAGTCATTGCCACAGGTCAGCCCTTTCGCTTCCAGGCGGGGCAGCATGACTTCGCGGGTGGTTGCGGGATAGGTGGTCGATTCGAGCACGACCAGTTGCCCCGCGCGCAGGGTGGCGGCCACCGCGTCGGTCGACTGTTCGACGTAACTGAGGTCCGGCTCCATATGTTTCCCCAGCGGGGTCGGCACGCAGATGAGGACGGCGTCGGCTTCACCCAGCCGGGCGAAATCGCAGGTGGCGTCGAAGCGGCCGGCATCGACCATTTCCCTGGCGAGATCCTTGCCAAGATGGGCGAGATAGTTCTGGCCCGCCTTGAGCATCTCGATTTTCTCCGGGTCGACATCGAAGCCCAGCACCGGAAAGCCGGCTAGGTGAAAGGATTTCATCAGCGGCAGGCCGACATAGCCAAGGCCGATGATCCCGATGACGGCACTGCGATTGTCGATACGCTGCTTCAGCGCGGCGGCGGATTCACTCTGCATAGTCGATGCTCCTTCACTCCTTGAAACGCGCTACAATCTGCGAAACCGGCCAAGGCGACAAGCCCGGATTCGCCTCTCCCCGGACCGTTGTCAACTGTCCGCATAGGCGCGAATGGAAACCCGGTCGTGGCAATAGGCGAAGAACCGGTCTGGGTTCTTCGGCGAGAGGTAGAAGGGCGTCTCCTCTTCATAGAGCTTAATGCCGACGAGATGATTCGCCGAACTGGCCAGATAGGTGCCGGGCGAACTGAGGGGCGCCACGGCGACGGGAAAGACGGTCTCGATCTCCTCGAACGCGATGGGCATGGCGAAGCTGTAGCCCTCGATGAGAATCCCCTGCGGGCAGGCCCGGAACGTGTGCGGGGGGTAAAAGATCGGCTGAATCCGCGCCAGCATCAACTTGAGCCAGCTCCGATCACGGCGGGGCGCCATGACCAGGTCCCACTCCTGTCCCTTGAAGCGACGGTAAACGCGCAACATCCGCCGACGCGCGATGAGAAAGGTGATGGTCTGCATGCCGACGAGAAGCACCGCCGCCTGAAGGCCGGGCCGAACGAAGAGGCGGTCGGCGTATCCGATGTAGTGGCTGTGCTGCATCATGCGGAGAAAGGCGCCGCCCGCGAAGACGGTGGGCGCAAAGAGATGACTGGCCGAGAGGCTGATGTGCTCTGTCGTGCTCATGGCCCAGCAAATATGGGCGACATAGAGGATGGCAATAAAGGCACCGCCCAGAAACTGGTGGCGAATTTGCAGTGTATCGAGGTTTGGCCACGTCGGCTGCGCGAGCAATTCCGCCTCTTCTACAAAGAAGCGGTCGACCAGGCCCGGCGCGGCCACCGCGAACAGGAAGAAGACCAACGCCATCAGTTCCACTCCCCATGGCCATGGGGGCGGCGCCCATTTCCCGGTCTGTTTCTTCCTACCCATGATGCGATTCTATCCGTCCCCGAATCCTCCGAGTCCTGTTGCCGGACACGGCGCAGGAAGGCTGCATGAAAGGCGCATATCGTACGTTCAGGTATTCCCTGGCGCAAGGAGCAAGAGAAGGACGACCGAGAGCGGGAGCATGTTTCCCACGTTCGGGGCAACAAAGTAGCGGGAGCTTCCAGCTCCCGTGTCTAACTTCGTTCATGCATGAGGCAGGGTAACGCGCAGGCACTCCACACCCTCACTGACCGGCGAAAGGGTCAGACAGTTGCAACACGCGGGCACAAGGACACTGGTGCCGGGCGGTAGATCGATGGCGGGCGTCGCGCCAGTGAGGCGCGCGGCGCCGCGCGCAGTGAAAAAGGCCTGGAACGAGCCAGAATCGGAGAGAAGCAGCCAGGGATCGCTCAAGCTGAGCCGCTCAATTCGGAAGAATGGCGATTCGCACAGCAGATCGCGGCGGCCCCAGCTCCCCTCATCTACCAGGCTTGGCTCCATGCGGGCGGAGGCGCGATCCTCCCAGTCGATCACGGGCAGGGCCTGCTCCAGATGCAGTTCGCGCGAACGCCCCTGTGCATCGGTCCGGCCCCAGTCGTGAACGCGGTAGGTCGTGTTCGATGTCTGCTGCACTTCGTAAATCAGGCAGCCCGCATCGATGGCATGCACCCTGCCGCCCGGCACGAGGATGGTGTCCCCCGCCGTTACGTCGTGGCGCACCATACAGTCGGCCATGCTCGGAGTGGATGCAGCGGCAACAAAACGTTCTCTGTCTGTATCTTCGCTGAGGCCGGCATAGACGGCAGCGCCTTCGTCCGCCTGCAGCACCACCCATGCCTCGGTCTTGGGCTCACCGCCACAAGCGGCAGCATTGGCATTGTTGGGATGGACCTGAACACTGAGCACTTCACGCGCATCGAGGACTTTAATCAGCAAAGGGAACGCTCTGCCGGGGGCGCGCATGCCGAGCAGCGCAAGACCATAGGCCTCGACCAGTTCCGGCAGGCTCCGACCGGCAAGCGGCCCATTGCGCACAATAACGGGGCCGTCGCGATGCGCGGAAATCTCCCAGGATTCGGCGCAGGGGTCGGGTGTGTCCGGCCGCTCGAACAGGCGGCGGATCTTCGTTCCGCCCCAAAGGTAGTCCTTGTAGACCGGGGCAAAGAGGAGTGGGTAGAGCGATACGCGGGTGTTCTTCATGGAGCATGGGATTCTATGGTTACGTCGGGGTTCGTCGCAATGTGGAAAGGCGGGCGATCGCGACCCACGGGGGCCGATCAAGGGAAATGGAGGGCGGAGTTATACGACGCCGTCAACGCACCAGATCCAGCCAAATCGCATCGACCACGCGCTTGCGGGCTCGTGTAACTCGCCCCTCCAGCCGGGACCGGTCACGGGAACCAAACCACAACGACCACACGCTTACGGGCTCGTGTAACTCGCCCCTCCAGCC
>SLOV01000305.1 GCA_007132345.1 Kiritimatiellia bacterium | reverse complement strand
GGTGACGGTGTAGCGAGAGGGGCGCAGGCCGTTTCGGTCGAGCACGGCGCCGACGCACTGGCCGTCGGTGAAGGGGATGGAGGCGGGGCCGTCCCACGGCTCCATGAGGCAAGCGTGGTATTGATAGAAGGCCTTCTTCTCGTCGCTCATCGTGGCGTGGTTCTGCCATGCTTCGGGGATGAGCATCATGATGGCATGCGGCAGGCTGCGTCCGGTGTGGTAGAGCAGTTCGAGGGCGTTATCGAGAACGGCCGAGTCGCTGGCGCCAGGGGTGCAGATGGGGAAGAGCTTTCGCATATCTTCACCGAAGAGGCGCGAAGTGAACAGGTGCTCGCGCGCGTTCATCCAGTTGACGTTGCCGCGCAGCGTGTTGATTTCGCCGTTATGGCAGAGGAAGCGGAACGGCTGGGCGAGGTCCCACGTGGGGAAGGTGTTGGTGCTGTAGCGCTGATGTACGAGGGCGAGGCCACTGACCAGGTCTTCGTCCTGCAGATCGGCGTGGAAGAACGGTTCTACCTGATCGGCCAACAGGAGGCCTTTGTAGACCAGGGTGCGGCTGGAGAGTGAAGGCACATAGAAGAAGCCGCGTTCGGTGAGGTCCGATTCGCGCACTTCTTTTTCGATAAGCTTACGAATGACGAAGAGCTTGCGCTCGAACTGGCGCAAGTCCGTGATCCCGGCACCGCGGCCGATGAAAATCTGCGCGATAAACGGCTCCGCTTCGCGCGACACCTCGCCTAGCACGTCGGGATTCACCGGGAGGTCGCGCCAGCCGAGGAATTGCTGCCCTTCCGTTTCAACGATTTCGCGGAATCGGGCGCGGCACCATTCACGCTGCTCCTTGATGCGCGGCAGGAAGACCAGTCCGCATGCATATTCATGAAGATCCGGCAAGCGAATGCCCTCGGCGCCGGCGGCCTTCTGGAGGAACTTGTGGGGCGTTTGAATGAGAATCCCCGCGCCGTCGCCGGTCTTTTCGTCGCAGCCACAGGCGCCGCGATGCGTGAGGTTCACGAGAATTTCGAGGCCCTTGTGAACGATCTCGTGCGACTGGATCCCTTTGAGATTGCAGATCATGCCGACGCCGCAGGCATCGTGTTCGAAGGCCGGATCATAGAGGCCCTGCGCCGCAGGATAGCCTGGACGCCGTCGCGAGTATTCGAATCGATCTGCCGTCATATTGTTTTCCCTTCGTCCTCTTGCTTTGCCGAACCGCGCACACGCGGCATGGCAGGTGGCGCTACACGGATTGGAGTTGCGCCGATTCCAGCCCACGCTTTGAAAAGTCGCCATCGGGCTGCATGGGGTATCTGCCCGTGAAGCAGCCGGTACAGAAGTCGGCCGGCTGCTCGACCACAGACAGGAGGCCTTCCAAACTTACGTAGCCAAGGCTGTCTGCACCAATAAATTCTCGGATCTCCTCCATGCTCCGCTGGTGAGCCACCAACTCTTCGCGAGATGGAAAGTCGACGCCAAAGTAGCAGGGGTGAGCCGTGGGCGGGCAGGAGACGCGCATGTGAATTTCCGTGGCACCTGCGCGCCGCAGCGCTGCGATGCGGCGGCGGGAGGTATTGCCGCGTACCAGCGAATCGTCCACCACGACGACGCGTCGGCCCCGCACAACGCTTTCGACCACCGCCAGTTTCATGTCGACCCCGCCTTGCCGCTGCGCCAGCTCGGGCATGATGAAGGTGCGGCCGACGTAATGGCTGCGCATGAAGCCATGGTCGAGCGGAATGCCGCTCTGCTCCGAGAAGCCGAGTGCGGCGGACGTACCGCTATCGGGTACGGCAATCACCACGTCGGCCTCTGCGGGATGTTCTTCGGCAAGGCGCCGCCCCAGGTTCAGGCGGGTCTGATGAACGCTCTGGTTGAAGACGTTGCTGTCCGGGCGAGCGAAATAGACGTGCTCAAAGATGCATTGGCCGAGTGCGCCACTGACCGGCTCGCAGAAGGAGGAGCTGCGCAGACCCTTTTCGTCGACAGTGACGAGTTCACCGGGCAGGACATCGCGCACATGCGAGGCGCCGACCTGGTTCAGGGCACAGGTTTCGCTGGCAAAAAGGTAGCCATCGCCGAGCCGGCCGATCGAGAGCGGGCGGAAGCCGTAGGGGTCGCGCGCGGCCATCACGGTGTCGCGGGTCATGAGGAGAAAAGAGAAGGCGCCGCGCAATTCGCTGAGGGCCCGTTCCACGCGGCGCGGGCGGGCGCGGTACATCGGGTCGGCAATCAGGTGCAGCAGAATCTCGCTGTCCGTGCTGGTCTGAAAGATGGCACCCGCTTCCTGATACGCCAGCCGAAGCCGAGGGGCATTCACGAGGTTCCCGTTGTGTGCAATGCTCCAGATGCCGTCGAGACACTCCACGACCAACGGTTGCACGTTCTGCAGGCGCGACGAGCCGGTAGTCGAATAACGCGTATGGCCAATGCCGAGATCGCCTGGCAGGTTGTCCAACTCGTGATCCCGTAATAGATCGCTAACGAGCCCCTGTCCTTTGATCGAGCGCACCTTCTTCCGGTCGCTTACCACGATGCCCGCGCCCTCCTGGCCACGATGCTGCAGGGCGAAGAGTCCTGCATAGAGGACTTCGGCCGCGTTCGGAACGCCAAAGGCCCCGAATAGGCCGCAGTATTCCCTGGGGGCGCCTCCCTCTTTGATGTCTCTGGACCCGTGATTCATGAGAGCCCCCCAATGTAGATCACCCCCTTTGATTAGCAATACATCATTGTCGCTCGAACACGGAAATGCCTTTCCCTTGAGTCCTTCACAAGAATTATGCTGACAGCGGCAATACAATCTTGTCGGTTTCGGCGCCGTTCGTAAGCTTGGCTATTCGCGACACGATTCGTGAACATGAAAAAATTCAACTTATCCCTAACTTTAGGTCTGTTGGTCGCCACGTGGTTCGTTGCTGGATGCGCAACGCGTGCTCCCATGGCGACCGTAGATCATGTGGATCTGGAGCGGTTCATGGGTGACTGGTACGTGATTGCCAATATCCCGACCTTTCCCGAGCGAAACGCGCACAATGCGATAGAGAGTTATCGCCTTGCAGAGGACGGCACTGTAGAGACCACATTCAGCTTTAGAAGGGGCGGATTCGACGGGCCGGAGCGCGTGATGCGCCCGCGCGGCTATGTTCGACCGGACACGGGCAATGCAAAGTGGGGCATGCAGTTCGTATGGCCGATTCGGGCGGACTTTCGGATTGTCTATCTGGACGAAGCCTATGAACGGACCATCATTGGCCGGCAGCGACGGGACTTTGTATGGATCATGGCTCGGGAGCCCGCGATTGCAGAGCCGGACCTGGAGTCGCTCATTCGGTTCGTCGGCGAGCTGGGCTATAACACCAACCGTGTCCAGCGCGTGCCGCAGCAGATTAACGGGCGGGAGTAACGCACTCCTACACCTACTCGTACACCCAACTCTCCGCGCCGCCCGACCCGCACATCCCGAAAGCCACCCCTTTCCCCATTCGCGTTCATTCGCGCCTGCCACGCAGCGTGCTGCGCTCTGCTGCGGGGTCCATTCGCGGTTCCACCCCCGAAGCCGAACCGCCCCCGATCTGCTGGAACTTATCTCCCATCGTGTGGAATCCGGATTCCATCGAATGGAACTTTTCTTGCAGGGAATGGAATTTCTTTTCCATGAAAAACATCTTCGCCGCGAACGTCAGAATGAGTGAGCGCAGTACCGTGGGAAACCAAACCGAGGGGGGGCGACATGGAACCCCCTGCCGACAGCTTACGGACCCAGGTCCTTCTGCAATCGCCGAAGGCGACGGCGGTTCCGCGTCCGGCTCGGTAAGCCGAGCCGCTCCGTGTTGAGGAATTTGCGGCGATCCGGATGGAGCGGACGCGCTTCCGCGTCCGGCAGGTAGATGCTGAGGATTACAGGCTGGCCGGCTCGGTAAGCCGAGCCGCTCCGTGTTGAGGGATTTCCGGCGATCCGGATGGAGCGGACGCGCTCTCGACCGCAATCGCCAAAGGCGACGGCGGTTCCGCGTCCGGCAGGTAGATGCTGAGGATTACAGGCTGGCCGGCTCGGTAAGCCGAGCCGCTCCGTTCTGAGGGATTTGCGGCGGTCAGGCGAATGGAACCCGGACGGGATGGCCGTTGTCATCCGCGTCGACCGTGAGTTCGCCAGAGTCCATGAGAACGCGCACGTGTAGACGCCTCGGAGGAACGGCGAATTCGCCCTCTACAGTCTCGCGTTGAATGGTCACGCCGTCGGCTTCCTGTTTTGCCGTGTAGCGGCTGAGCCGATATTCGCCATTTCGGAACCCGAAGCCGTCGCCCGCGTCCTCATACAAATCGCCAGCCGCTTCTCCGTTTTCATCGAGGCAAATGACAAGCGTCAGCGGGTCGAGGGGCTTTTCGTCGACGAACTGCATGAGCGGGCCGACCGGCAGAATGGCGCCGCCACGCAGGAACAGCTCCGGCAGTTCCGGATCGACGACATCGTCCAGCAGCAGTTTGCGCCAGTTGCCATTCGGGCGCGCCGGCGTACGAGTGGGCTCAGGATGGGGTTGAGTCACGACGAGCAGATCGGCGCCGAGCAGAAAGGCTTCGTCCTCGTCGCGGAGCGCCGGGTCGGCGGGATCGGCGAAGAAGAGAGGCCGCATGATCGGCAAACCGATCGATGCCGCCTCATGGAAGCATGTATATATATAAGGAATCAGCCGATAGCGGCGCTCGATCGCGACGCGACAGGTCTTTTCGGTTTCGGGGCCGAAGACCCACGGCTCGTGGTCCTCCGTGCCCTCCGCGGTGTGGGCGCGCGAGAAGGGGTAGAGGGCGCCAATGCCGACCCAGCGCCCGAACATGGTAGCGTCGGCATTTTCGCCGAACCCGCCAATGTCGGGGCCGACGAACGGCTGGCCGGAGAGGCCGAAGTTCAGGACCATCGGCGTGGACATTCGCAGATGCGGCCAGGTGGAGGCATTGTCGCCGGTCCATGTGGCGGCGTAGCGATGCCCACCGATGTAATTGCTGCGGGTGAGGAGGAAGGGCCGTTTGTCCGGCTGCGCCTTGAGAATGCCGGCCAGCGAGGCGCGGACCATCAGCATGCCGTAGACGTTGTGGAACCGGTCGTGCGTGTCGCCGCCCATGCCACGATGCACGCATTCTTCTGGCATCAGTTTTGTGGGCGAGGTGAAGACGGACGGCTCGTTCATGTCGTTCCAGACGCCGTCGATGCCGGTGTCGAGGAAGGGCTTATAGAGTTCGCCCCACCAGGCGGCGGTCTCTTCACGCGTGAAATCGGGAAAGACACAGGGCCCGGGCCAGACATCGCCGACGTAGGGTTCGCCGTCGGGCGTTTTCACCCAGTGGTCGCCGGCGGTTCCCTCTTCATAAATGGTGTATCCGGGATCGTGCTTCACCCCGGGATCGATCATCCAGGTGGCCTTGAAGCCTCGCTCGTGGAGGTAGTCATTGAGCGCCTTCGGTTCGGGAAAGTGCTCGGGATCGAACGTAAAGATGCGGTAGCCGTGCATGTAGTGGATGTCCATCCAGATGACATCGCAGGGAATGCGGCGCTTCCGAAACTCGTCGGCGATTTCGCGGACGCGGCTTTCGGGATAGTAGGACCAGCGGCACTGCTGAAAGCCGAGAGCCCACTTGGGCGGCATCTGCATGTGGCCCGTCAGGTCGGCCAGCGTTCGCAACACCCCCTGCGGCGAGTCGCCTTCGATGATAATGACGGGGTAGGGTGGGCCGTCCGCCTCAAAGAGAATGCCGTCGGTCAGGTCGACGGTGCAGCGATAGGTGGTGTCGGCGAGAACGCCGAACGCGGACCCATCGGCGCGCACGGCCAGGACCCAGGGATGGCTCTGATAAAGCGACTCTTCATCAACGCTGTAGAAGGGATGATCGCTATTCCAGCAGACGATGCGCCGCCCATTGCGCAACAAGGGGCCGGCCACCTCTCCGGTGCCGTAATAGCTGGTGCCTTGCTCGTGGGCAATGGTCACGCGCTGCCGGCCTTCCACCTGCGAAAAGGTGGGGCGGGTGCGACACGATGAGGCGCGGATATGCTCTTTCTCGGTCGGCTCCCGCTCAAGCGCAAAGGAGGGGAGCGCGGCGCGCGCGGCTTTCGAAGTGACGGAGAACCGGACGGCGCGGGGGGCAATCCGCTCGGCGTGGATGGGATGTAGCAGTGAATCGAACATGATGCGGCGGAGTAGTACACGGAAATGCATCTCTGTCAATTCGGAGGGGCGCAACTGCAGCAATGCTCATTATGGCCCTTGCCGCCTGAAGGCGGGACTACAAACGGGCCAAGACCCGGCGAAAAACCGTTCGTAGTACCTGCTTCAGCAGGCCCGAACAACCCGTTCCAGGCCATACTGAGAATTGCTGGCGCAACTGCGATCTCGTGTAACTCCGCCCTCCAGGTCAATCAATCTGTCTGAGCATGGAGGGGCGAGTTACACGAGCCCGAACGAAAGATCAGAGACGCGCCCCATTTTGAGCGGCGGGCGGTGCACGCGCGCTCCTGGTTGTTGCGTGGCTGCAACGTAAGGTTGCTCGGCGAGGACTGCTCCGCCATCGCGGAAACGACCACAAAAATCTGCACGCGAGTTGGTTGCGCCAAGGTTTAGCGCATCGGAACAGGCTTGGCCCGCGACCTGCATAAAGGAAAGGCCGAGTCGTACAGATCGCCCAGGCGGCAGGTTGGTTAACATCCCCCCTCCCCCTTTGTTGCCACCTGTTTGCCTGGGCCGTCTGCTTCTCTATCGTGACGGGTTGAAAACCCGTCAATGGGGTTTGACCGGCCAGAGATCGAGCCGCGCAAATCGCCGCCCCAGCACGGGCAGGCTGTCCGCTTTCAAATGCCGCTCCAGAAGGGTCGCGTAGACGGAACGGAAATCGACCTGATGAGGAATGTCGCCACGCACCAGGTCTTGCGGTGCGAGGGACGGCGCCAGGCCGTGAAGGCCCGCGCGCAGGCCGCCGCCCGCAATGAAGAGGGGCGCCGCCGCGCCATGGTCCGTGCCGCTGCTGGCGTTCTCGCGCACGCGCCGTCCGAATTCGCTGAAGCAGAGCACCGCCACGCGGTCCAGGTTCCCCTGTGCCTCGAGATCCTGCACAAATGCCCGCAGCGCGCCGGCAAACTGCGCGAGCAAGTTGGCGTGCGTTGACGCCTGATTCGCGTGCGTATCGAAGCCGCCCAGCGAGGCATAATAGACGCGGGTCGACATGCCGCCCGCAATCAGTTGTGCAATCACGGAAAGATTGCGGGCCAGCGGCGTAACCGGATAAGCAGGCTGTCCGAAGCGGCGGCTCAGAATGCGATTCACCCGCGCCGTGGCAACCTGTGCATCGAGCGCGACTTTTTCGAGGTAGTCGAGCGGGCTGACATGCGCCCGCCGCGCGCCGGAGAGTTCGCCAATCGAACTTCCCGCGTTGGCATCCGAGGGTTCTCCAAACCCTGCGCTCATCTCGCCGGCGCCCGCGCTTTGCATGGAGCCGCGGCCCAGCGTGATCCCGCGCGGCCACCTGGAAGCGAACGCCTGCGGAAGTTGATCAGCCATCACCACGCCCACCGAGGCATCCGCACCGGCGCAAAAGTTGTCGAAGTAACGACCCACCCAGCCGGTTGGTTCCGTCCGGTCCGCGTCGCTTGCGGTCTGCCAGATCTCCATGGAGCGGAAATGGGAGCGGTTCGGATTCGGATAGCCAACACCCTGCAGGATGGCGAGGTGCCCTTCCTCCAGGAGCGCCTTCAGGTCGCCAAGGTTCGGGTGTAGGCCGAGCCCATCGGTGATCGGAATACACTGACTCTGTTTCAGCCCCAGCGTAGGGCGGGCGCGGTGGTAGTCGTCGTCCGCGAACGGAACGACCGTGTTCAATCCGTCATTGCCGCCGCCCAACTGAATGACCACGAGGATCGGACTGTCCTTGCCGGTGTCGACTTGCAGCAACGATCCGTCAGCGGCGCGGGCCATTTCGGCAATGGTCATATCCAGGAACGACGGGAGCGTCCAACCCAGCGCGCCGCCCAAGAGGGTGGTGCGCAGGAACTCGCGGCGGGTTTGCAGGGTGGGGCGGTCCATGTCGGGTTCTTCCGTCAGGTGAGCTGGTATTGCGGCGTCTTCATCATGAAACTGATCACGTCTTTGACCTCTTCCTCCGACCAGCGGGACGGTGGCGGGCGGCGTGCGATATAGGCATCGAAGAGGTCGGCGTCGCGGGGGCGCAGGAGCGATTGGTAGAGGCGCCACTGCAGGTATTCCCGGCACTGCCGCCGCTCGGCGCGCGCATAACGGGGCAGCACCCGGTCTGCATCGAAACGCGTACGGAGTTGGAAGGCAATGCCTTCGGAGGCAAAGCCCTTCACCATTGCATCCGCAAGGCGGTAACGCTGCATGAGGCTGCCGGTACTGATCCAGGCCGTGCCACCGAGCCATCCACTGACGTTCGGCGGATCAAACAACTCCTGGCCAAGGGCGCGCAAGGCCCGGGCCGTGGCGCGCTGGTTCCGCGGCAGGTCTGCCTCCAGGGCGCGGATGGCCCCTACAAAGAACTGGATCGGACTCTTGATCTGGGTGCGGAACGATTGGTGCGAATAGAAGGCACGGCTGAGGAAGATCGTCTTGAGGATGGGCCGAAACTCGCCGTTTTCTTTGCGGAATTGCTCCGATAGCGCTTCCACGATCTCCGGTTCGGGCTCAGGGTAAGCGAAGTACTCCCAGAGTTTATCCATCATGAAGGCGGCCGACCGCGGGTGGCGCGCAAGTTGCCTCAGCACATCATATCCATCGAGTGTGCCGCGCCGGCCCATGAATCGTTTTCGGCCGGTGTCATGGTGGCGGGCTCTAAAGACGAATTGCAGGCGATCGCTATCCACGGACCAGCCGGTGAAGGCGCGTGCCGCCTCGCGTACGTCTTCTTCGGTGTAATGGCCTTCGCCCAGCGTGAAGAGTTCCAGCAATTCCCGCGCAAAGTTCTCGTTGGGCGCCGCCGCGCGGCTCCGCGCGTTATCGAGATAGACCAGCATGGCCGGATCCTTGGCCACCGCGACCAGGATCTCCTCCCAATTTCCGTTGGCATGCTCGCGGAACGTCTGGTTTTGAAGATACATGGCCCGCGCCGAACTCACTTTTCGGAAACCCGTCGCGAAATGGCCGTGCCAGAAGAGGGTCAGCTTCTCCTGCAACGGGTGCGGCGAATAGAGCATCCGTTCGATCCACCACGAGCGGAGGTCGGCCAGTTGTCTTCGCTCTTCCTGGCGACGTTCCATGCGGGCCATCTGCTGTTCTTCCGGTGTCGCTTCCGCGCCTGCTGCCTGGGCGCGCGGGGCGGGCGCGTCGGCCGCCCAGTCTGGCGGCCGGAAAGAATCTGGGATGCCCTGGAACTCCACCAGTTGTTCCACCACCTCTTCCGGGCGGCGTCGCGCGGCGGCGGAAATGGCGCCGAGGCTGGCGCCAACATTGACGGTTTTGCCTTCCCAGTCCAGTCGCAGCTCCCGAATTGATACCAGCAACCGGTCGCCCACGGACACCAGGTCACGCTGATTGGCTGTGGGCAGCAGAACCGCGTACTCATCTGTACCCGCGCGGGCGATCAG
>SLOV01000374.1 GCA_007132345.1 Kiritimatiellia bacterium | reverse complement strand
CGAAGCGCGCCGGCTCTTCGACGAGGGTCAGTTCCAGGCCGCCCGCGAGCTCTGCCAGCAATTGCTCGAACAGAACCTCGACCCCGCTACGCGCGACCAAGTCATCGACCTGCTCGGGAAAGCGGGCATGGAACTGCTGCTCACCCCGCGGCCCATGCCGGAAAAGATCGACTACACCGTCCAGTCCGGCGACAGCCTGGCGCGGCTGGCGCGACGCTTCAACACCACCGTGGAATTGCTGCAAAAGAGCAACAACATCCGCGGCTCGCTGATCCGCATCGGTGACCGGTTGCGCATCTTTCAGGGCGAGTTTTCCGTGAAGGTCAACAAGACCACCAACATCCTCGATCTCTATCTCGACGGAAAACTCTTCAAGCGCTATCGCGTTGGCACCGGGGAGTACGCCCGTACACCCGTCGGAGAATTCACCATCACGGACCGCATTCCACAACCCACCTGGTGGCGCCCGGACGGCAAGGCCATTCCGTTTGGCGACCCCGAAAACGAACTCGGTACGCACTGGCTCTCCCTCGATATCCGCGGCTACGGCCTGCACGGTACGTGGGAGCCCGAAACCATCGGCCAGCAGGCCAGCGCCGGGTGCGTACGGATGCTCAACGAAGAGATCGAAGAGCTCTTTACGATTCTCCCCGTCGGCACCCCCGTGGTCATCGTCGACTAGACCTCTAGGACCTTCCCGCCATGTCCCATTTTGTTCTCCCCTTCGAAAAACCGATTCTCGAATTGGAAGCCAAGCTGCACGAACTGCAGTCCGTCAGCCAGGACCAGGACCTCGACGTCTCTTCCGAAGTCACGCGCATGGAGAAGAAGATCGCGCAGATGCGCAAGAAGGTTTACGGCAACCTGACCGCGTGGCAGAAGGTCCAGATGGCGCGCCACCCGCTTCGGCCCTACACGCGCGACTACATCAGCCGCATCTGCACCCGCTTCACCGAGCTGCACGGCGACCGCATCTACCGCGATGACCGGGCCATCATCGGGGGCTTCGCGGAAATCGACGGCATGCGCGTCATGCTCATCGGCACGCAGAAAGGGCGCGATACCAAAACCAACCTGGAATGCAATTTCGGCTGCCCTTATCCCGAAGGCTATCGCAAAGCCTTGCGCCTCATGAAGCTGGCCGACAAATACCGGATGCCGATCGTCTCCCTCATCGATACACCGGGCGCCTATCCCGGCATTCAGTCCGAGGAGCGGCATGTGGCCGAGGCCATTGCCGTCAATCTGCGTGAGGCCTTCACGCTAGGCGTCCCCATGGTCGTGGTCATCACAGGCGAAGGCGGAAGCGGTGGCGCCCTCGGGATTGGCGTCGGCAACAAAGTGCTCGTCCTGGAAAATGCCTACTACTCCGTCATCACCCCCGAAGGCTGCGCCGCCATCCTCTGGAAGGACCGCGCATACTCCGACAAAGCCGCCGAGGCCCTCAAGCTCACCGCGCAGGACTTGAAGAAAGCGGGCATTACCGACGGCATCGTGCCCGAGCCCATGGGCGGTGCGCACAACGACTACGAGATCATGGCCGCAACGCTCAAAGAGCACATCGTGGAACAACTCAAGGCGCTCAGCGATATGGACCCCGACGCGCTACGCAGCCAGCGCTACGATAAATTCCGCGCCATTGGCGCCTTTGCCGAAGGCAAGACACCGCCACCCGCTTCCGAAGCCCTTGCCGACCGATTAAAGCGAACCCCGCCCGCCGAACGGCCAAAGCCGACCGAACCCGATGCCGATCAGGAAATCCAGATTGAGCAACCCGAACTGGAAGAACCCTATATGGGCTACCCGGTCACGGCGCGTGCCGCCACAGAGGAGGGCGCCCCCTCCGAAGAAAAAAAGTCGGACTCCAAGAAGAAATAGACCGCCGCAAACGGAGCGGCTCCGCTTCTGGAGCCGGATACCACGCCGGACGCGGAAGCGCGTCCGCTCCTCCCCGAATCGCGACAACTCCACAACGGAGCGGCTCCGCTTCCGGAGCCGGACAACGCTTTGTCGCCCCTCTTTGTCGCCCCTCTTTGTCGAGTCCCTTTGTCGACTGCCCCCAACCAGGGTTCGACAAAGGATTGTTGAGCGACAGGATCGGCATTTCGCCCTCAAGCGCCCAACGACCCGATTGCTCGTGTCCGGTGGAAAACCTTGAAACTCCAGCCGGACGCGGAAGCGCGTCCACTCCTCCCCGAATCGCGACAACTCCACAACCGGAGCGGCTCCGCTTCTGGAGCCGGACAACGCTTTGTCGTCCCTCTTTGTCGCCCCTCTTTGTCGGGTCCCTTTGTCGACTGCCCCCCAACCAGGGTTCGACAAAGGATTGTTCGGCGCTGGGATCGGCATTTCGCCCTCAAGCGCCCAACGACCCGATTGCTCGTGTCTGGTGGAAAACCTTGAAACTCCAGCCGGACGCGGAAGCGCGTCCGCTCCTCCCCGAATCGCGACGAATCCACAACCGGAGCGGCTCCGCTTCCGGAGCCGGACAACGCTTTGTCGCCCCTCTTTGTCGAGTCCCCTTGTCGACTGCCCCCATCAGGTTGCGACAAAGGATTGTTGAGCGCGGGGATCGGCGTTATATCCGAACGGATGGCGACTCTCCTCAACACGAAATCGGGACCGGCCGGCATTCTCGCCGCGGCATGCTGCGCCGCCGTCCTGCTTTCGGGCTGCGGCGGAAGCTTCGAGCCGCCGGAAGACCAGTGGTACCGACGCGTTCTCAGCGGTCAGCTCGAACCCATCCCCTTCTCCCGCGACCTTCACCTGCTCGGCTACGACGGCTGGCGATTCCTCGGCAAACTGCCCCGCGCCACAGGCCGGGCCACCGCCCTGCGCATCTCCATCTGGCATGAAACCTATGACGGCGCCATCGAGCCGATCCTCTTGACCACCCACCGCCCCACCGACGGCAACGTCACCGGCATGCGCTCCGCCAGGGGCGGGCAAGACCTGCGCCGGGTCGACGCCGATATCCTGCTGCGTCGCACGCTGGAAGATGGCTTCCCCGTCTTCTCCTATCGCGCCATTGTCAACGGCATCGAAACCGCGCGCCGCCTCGAAGTTCCACCCGGCAGCCGCTTCGAACTCACCCTGCGCCCCGCCGAGAGGATCCCCCTGCGGACCGGCCAGGACATCCTCCTCGCCGAAGCCCTCATCGAGGGCTGGACCCAACGCCTCGACGGCGCGGCCTCCTTCACCATGCAACGGCGCACTTTCCGCTGGTATATGCGCCTCGACCCCGTCTATGCCGATGGCCCCTGACTCCGCAACAGATCCTTTCGCGCCATTCGAGCGCCCCGACTACCGCGGCGGCAGTCTGCTCAACCTGCTCTCTTCCGTCATCCACGCGCACGGCGGCCAATCACCCCACCCGGAGGCCCGCGCCCTGCCCGCTGCCAGGCTGGCCAAAGCGTCTACACTCGTTCTCCTCATCGTGGACGGCATCGGAGAAGAGCAACTGGCCCGATACCTCGAAGCAGGACGCGGCAGCCACTTCTTCGGCGCGTTTGCCCGTCAGACCCTCTCCACCGTCTACCCCGCCACCACAGCCGCCGCCATCACCACCCTTTGCACCGGCGCCGCACCCGCCGAACACGCCATCCTCGGGTGGCACCTGCATCTGCCCGACCTCGGCCTCGTCAGCAGCATCCTGCCCGCCACCACGCGAACCGAAAGCCCCCTCGCCGCGCCGGAGTTCGATCTGCGCGCCTATCTCGCCATTCCCGCCCACCTCTCGACAACCCGCCGAAAACGCGTCTGCCTCTCCTACGAGCAGATCGCGACCAGCCGCTATTCCCAGGCTGGCACCCGCTGGCACGAAACCGGTAGCCACGCCACCCTCGACGAAATGGTCCGAAACACCCTCGCCGCCGCAGCCCGGAAAGAACCACAACTGCTCCACGTCTACTGGCCCGAATATGACACGCTCTGCCACGAATACGGCACGCAGCATCCCTTTACCCTCTCCCATCTCGACGAAATCGATGCCGCGCTCGGCCGCCTTGCCAGAAAACTGCGCGCCCTCGACGCCGCATTGCTGGTGTGTGCCGACCACGGTCTCGTCGACACCCCGCTCTACCGGCGTATCAATCTTTCCCGCATTCCGGGCCTCTACGATTGCCTCGCCATGGCGCCTTCCGGCGATACGCGCAGCGTGCATTGTTTCGTCCGGCCCCGCCGCGAGGCCGCCTTTCTCGATATCGTGGAACGTGAGCTGACCGCCAGTTGCCTTTGCCTGCAAGGCGAGTCCCTGCTGAGCGCCAGGCTCTACGGGCCTGGCACCGAGCATCCCGCCCTGCGCAGCCGCGTGGGCGATTATGTCTTGCTGGCGCGCGACGACTTTGCCTTCAGCGCACCGATCTGGGGCGGAGATGGCCAGGGCATGACCGGCAACCATGGCGGCATGTCCGCCCGCGAAATGCGTGTGCCCCTCTTCGCCCTGCTGCCCTGAGCCAACCCCCACCACGGTCCCGGTTCATGGCCCTCAAAGTGGCGGGAGCTTCCAGCTCCCGCTTTCCCCCCAAGCCATCGCAATACCCAATCCCCCCTCCTTTGTCGCCCCTCTTTGTCGACTCGTTTTGTCGACCCTCCTTGTCGACTCGCTTTGTCGCCCCTCTTTGTCGACTCGCTTTGTCGACGCCTCGCAAACAGCTTTCTGCCCTGGCTTGCAACACCGCAAGTCACATGCCCGCGACTGCCCTGCACCCCACCCGCAGTTCTCAGTATGGCCCTTGCCGCCTGAAGGCGGGACTACAAACGGGCGAAGACCCGGCGAAAAACCGTTCGTCGTACCTGCTTCAGCAGGCCCAAACAGCCCGTTCCAGGCCATCCTGAGAATTGCTGCCCCCCCCGCGCTTCCCGGTTGACCGCCCCTGCCCCAATCAGTAGCTTACGGGGCTTTCAAATCGTTCCCCGAACCCTCTACTGCGAGGTCTATTCCACCATGACCATGATGATCACCAAGTTTCACCGCCTCATCGAGAGCAAGCTGCTCTGGGGCGTCTTCCTCGTCGTCATCATCTTCTCGTTCGTCATCTGGGGCACGCAGATGCCGAGCCAGGACGATCTGGACCGCGAGCGCAGCCTCGCGACCCTGCATGGCAAGCCGGTCACCCCCGAAGAGTTCCGTTTCTCGCGCTTCAACACCTATCTCGGGCTCGTCATGCAGATCGGGCAGCCGATCCCCTACACCTCCGAGCTAGACCAGGAACTCGAGCCCGTCGCCTGGCGCCGCCTCGCAAGCCTGCGCAAAGCACGCGATCTTGGCCTCGTCGCCTCCGATTTGGAGGTCATCAGCGGCCTGGAGCAACAGCCGATCTTCATGCGGGACGGCCGCTTCGACCGCGAACTCTATCGCGGTTTCGTGCAGAGCTACCTCCCCGCTTCGCTCCAGATCGGACTGAGCATGGAGCAGTTCGAAGAACATATTCGCGACGAAATCTCGATGAGCAAACTGCAGGCCATGGTACGGGAGTCGGTCCTCATTCCCCCGTTCGAACTTCGCCGCCGCTACCACCTTTACAATGACCGGTACACGATCGAGTACGTCCTGCTCGACCGCGAGGCCGTTGCGGCCGATGTTGCCGTGGACGAGAGCGATGCACGCCGCTTCTTCGAAGAGAACCCGGAAGGGTTCGAGCGTCCCGCCAGCGTGGCCGTCCGCTATCTCACCCTTCCCATCGACAACTTCCTGGAGCCGGACGCCGTCACGGAGCAGGAGATTCAGTTCTTCTATGACCAGAACCTCTCACGCTGGGCCCTGGACATCGAGGTCGACGAGGAGAGCGACGAGGATCTGGCGATGGAGGCTTATCGCCCCCTCGAAGAAGTACGCGACGAAATCGTGGCCGAGCTGGCGCGACAGCACGCCCGCTACAAGGCCGCGTTTGAGGCCGCCGCCATGATCGACCTGCTCATGCCCGACCGAGAAGGCAAGGCGCCCACGTTCGAAGAAGTGGCCGCCCGCTATGACCTCGATGTACGGACCACCGACCCGCTCTCGCCCACGGATCGACCGGAGCAATTCGGCGCCGCCGCGGCGGATTTTGTCTCCAACGCCTTCCTCCTCAACGACCACCCGGAAGAGTATTTCAGCAATCCCGTGGAAGGCGAAGACGAGATCTACATTCTGGCGCTCCAGGAAATCGTGCCGCCCCGCATTCCCGAGTTTGAAGAGGTCCGCACCCAGGCACTCTTGCAGGCGCGCCGCCGGGCCATCGAGGAAGCAGTCGGCGAGACCGCCCGCGCCCTTTCCGAACGCGCCCGCGAACCGGACGCCCCCGCCTTCGCCGAACTCGTCGGAGAATTGGGGCTCTCTGTCTCGCGCCTCGACGACTTCACCGCATCCGAGGGGCTGGCGGATATCGACTACGCGCAGGAGATCGTACAAGCCGTCAGCAGCCTGAACCCCGGTGATATCGGTACTGCCATCCCGACCGCGGACGGCTTTCTCATCGTGCACATGGTGTCGGTCGAGCCCGCCTCCGATGCCGGCTTTGCCGCCTACGCGGAACAGGTCACCGCCCAATTCGGGCAGCAGGTCGCCGGGCTGACCTTCGTCGACTGGCAGGAACAGCTTCTGCGCGATGGCGGCTTCGAGCGGCGCACGTTTGAGGAGTAGCGTCGCGGCAGGGCTTTCGGCTTGCCCCGCACCGTGACGAGCGGAGTTCGTCTCTGGTGCTGAGGGATGCGGGTTTCGGGTTTCGGGATACGGGTTTCGCGTGACCGTGCCCGCCTTTCTTTCAGGCCAATCGGAGCGGCTCGGCTTACCGAGCCGGAATCTCCATCAACCCAGCCGGACGCGAGAGCGCGTCCGCTCCATGCATTGAACCCAACCCGCCCCGTTGCATGAACTGGAGGGCGGAGTTACACGACGCCGCAACGAGCATGCGATAAAGAGGCGCGATCCCGGTTCCCGCAATTCCGCAATTCCGATTGCCATTCCGCCCTATCCCCTGCTTAATACGCCCCACGTCAGGCGCCCCGCCATGCGGCGGAGGCGATACCCTTGAGAAGAAAGGACTTCATCATGCGACTCGAAACCAAATGCCTGCATAGCGGTCAGACCGCTGACCCCACCACCCTGGCCCGTGCCGTGCCCGTCTACCGCACCACGGCCTATCAGTTCAAGAGCACCGAACACGCGGCAAACCTCTTCGCGCTCAAGGAGCTCGGCAACATCTACTCCCGCATCATGAACCCGACCGAAGACGTGCTCGAAAAACGCGTCGCGGACCTCGACGGCGGCGCGGCGGCCCTCGCCCTCGCCTCCGGCACCAGCGCCGTTTTCTATACGGTCATCAATATCTGCCAGGCAGGCGACGAGATCGTTTCGGCCAACAACCTCTATGGCGGCACCTTCACCCAGTTCAACGACATCCTGCCGCAGTTCGGCATCAAGGTCCGTTTCGTCGATCCGCGCGACCCGGAGAACTTTGCGAAGGCCATCACCCCGAAGACCAAGCTGCTCTTCTGCGAAACCGTCAGCAATCCCGGCCTCGAAGTCGCGGACATCGAGGCCATCGCCAACATCGCCCACACCAACGGCCTGCCGCTCGTTGTGGACAGCACCTTCTCCACGCCCTATCTGCAACGGCCCATCGAGCATGGCGCAGACATTGTCATTCATTCCCTCACCAAATGGCTCGGCGGCCACGGCATCGGCATCGGCGGTATCGTGGTCGATGCCGGCAAGTTCAACTGGCAGTCCGACAAGTTCCCGCTCATGACCGAGCCCGAAGCGAGCTATCACGGAGTCCGCTGGGCCTATGACCTCGGCGACCTCAGCCCCATCGCCTTCATCCTCCGCATGCGCGTGATTCCCCTGCGCAACCTCGGCGCCTGCATCTCGGCCGACAACGCCTGGCAGTTCCTGCAAGGCATCGAAACGCTGCCGCTCCGTATGGAGCGCCACTGCGACAACGCGCTCCAGGTCGCCAAGCACTTGCAGGGGCATGCAGGCGTCGAGTGGGTCCGTTACCCCGGTCTCGAAAGCGACCCCGCCCACGAACTCTGCAAGAAGTACCTCGATTACGGCGGAGGCGCCATGGTCGTCTTTGGCATCCGCGGCGGTGCCGAGGCTGGCAGCAAATTCATTGAGAGCCTCAAGCTCTTCTCGCACCTCGCCAATGTCGGCGATGCCAAGAGCCTGGCCATTCACCCCGCCACCACCACCCACTCCCAGCTCTCGCCGGAAGCCCAGAAGGAAGGCGGCATTCCCCCCGAGCTGGTACGGCTCTCCATCGGCATCGAGCATATCGACGACATCCTCGCCGATATCGACCAGGCGCTCGCTGCCGCGCACTGATGCTGAATGAGCGGACCCGTAAAACGAACGCGCCCCAAAGTCGGCGAGGTGAAGACGCAGTTCTTCACCTTCGCCGACCCCAGGCATCCGTTTAAATTTCGAACGGGCGAAAAGCTCAACGCGGTCACGATCGCTTACGAAACGTACGGCAAGCTCTCCCCCCGCCGCGACAACGCCATCCTCGTCTTTCACGCCCTCAGCGGCAGCCAGCATGCCGCCGGCCATAATCGCGCCGTTCCTGGCCTCAACGGGCGATGGACCCGCGAGATGCATTCCGGCTGGTGGGACCCCTTCATCGGCCCTGGCAAGGCGATCGATACCGATCGCTTCTTCGTCATCTGCGCCAACTATCTCGGCGGTTGCTACGGCTCGTCCGGCCCCACCAGCATTAATCCGGAAACCGGCAAGCCCTATGGGCGCGCCTTCCCCACCGTCATGTTCGGCGACATTGTCGACGCCCAGGCGCGGCTCGTCACCCATCTTGGCATTCGCAAGCTGCACGCGGTGATCGGCGGCTCGCTCGGCGGCCTCTGCGCCACCAACTTCGCCCTGCGTTATCCGAACCGCGTCCGCATTGTCATCCCGATTGCGGCGGGCATTTCCGTCTCCATCCTGCAGCGCATCCATAACTACGAGCAGATTTGCGCCATCGAAGAGGACAAGTTCTTCAATGGCGGCCACTACTACGACGGCCCCACGCCCGATCGTGGCCTGGCCCTCGCCCGCATGATCAGCCACAAGACCTACATCTCCCTCGAAATGATGGCCGAGCGGGCCCGTCGCGAAGTCGTCCGTCCCGACGAAGACATGGACAAGTGGTACTGGCTCTCGCATCCCGTCGAATCCTACTTGCGTAACCAGGGCCTGAAATTTGTGCGCCGCTTCGATGCCAACACCTATCTGCGCATCATGGACGCCTGGCAGCGCTTCGATCTGCTCAAAGAGACCGGTGCCGCGACGCTGGAAGAGGCCTTCGCCCGCTGCCGCAAGCAGGAGTTTCTCGTCTTCAGCATCGACAGCGACGTCTGTTTCCATCCCTGTCAGCAGGACGAGCAATGCAAAGTTCTCAAGCGCGCCAAGGTCAACTATCGCCACATCACCGTGCATTCCGAAAAGGGCCATGACGCCTTCTTACTGGAACCCGCCCTCTTCCGTCCCCACCTCGTCGACATCCTCGAAGGAGGGCGGTGAGGGGGAGGCGGTGTTCCCACCTTCGCCGGAGGCTACGGTGGGCAGGCAGTGTTCGGTGTTCGGTGTTCGGTGTTCGGTGTTCGGTGTTCGGT
>SLOV01000242.1 GCA_007132345.1 Kiritimatiellia bacterium | reverse complement strand
TTCTTTCAGCCCGGCGGCGTGCCGGCGGGCTTGATGTCGAGGAAACAGAGATTCTCGCAGAGGGCACAGTTGGCGGCGTCGTGCGTGCAGGCGGTTCCTTGACTGCGCAGAGCGGCCAGCAGGCCGCGGGCCGCGGAATGGTCTTGCTCGAAGAGGGCCACAAAGCTGGCGAGCCGCATACTGGTCTCGATGCTGAGGAGGTGCTCCATTTTGCAGGCGTCGATCTCCGCCTGGTCGGCGTCCACGCCGAGGATGTCGCGCAGAAACGTCTCGAGTAATTCGTCGTTCCGCTCCACGAGCGCGGCCATGCGCAATCCTTCATCGGACAAGGAGAGAAATTTATTCTCGTCCTCCACAACGAGACCACGCCGCTTGAGAGGGCGCAACCCGATGGAGCAACTGCCGCGGGTGATGTTCATGCGTTTGGCGATGTCGGTGACGCGCGCATAGCCGTGGGACTGGAGCAGTTCGTGAATGGTCATGAGATAATGCGCCGCACTGTGGGTGAGCGGATTCTCTTCGTACTCTTTCCAGACCGTGGAAGGCATGACGGCGGGAAGCCTACGCCGTGGGGGGTGGCGGGTCAAGTCGCGGCAGGGGCCTGACAGCAATTCTCAGTATGGTCCTTGCCGCCTGAAGGCGGGACTACAAACGGGCGAACAACCGGCGAAAAGCCGTTCGGAGTACCTGCATCGGCAGGCCCAAAGAACCCGTTCAGGGCCATACTGAGAATTACTGGGGGCCTGAAAGCCCCGAGGGAGCATGACAGGGCCTTGCGGGAACAGGGGGGTATTCTTCAGAGAGGCAACTGGTTCCAATCCCCCGGAAATCCCGGAAGGACCGCATGACTTGACGGGCCAGGGGCCGGGCGCCCCCTTATACCGCCTGGGCATGCTCGGCTGGTGCACCGGTGCGGTCGAGGACTTCCCGGACTTTTCGCGCCACAACCTCCAGGGTGAAGGGCTTTTGCAGGAACATTCGTTCCAGGTCGATGGCACCACTTTTCAGGCTGGCATGGTCGGTGTAGCCGGACATGAAGAGCACTTGCATGTCGGGGCGCAGTGGCTGGAGCCGTTCCGCGAGTTCCACCCCGTTCATGCGCGGCATGACGACATCGGTCAGCATGAGGTCGATCGGCTTTTTGTAACCATTGGAAAGCTCGAAGGCGTGCTGGCCATCCTCGGCCACCAATACGGTGTAGCCGTAGCGATGCAGACACTTGCGAACCAGCCCGCGGACCCAGGCCTCGTCCTCCACGAGCAACACCGTCTCCCGGCCGTCGAGGACTTCCACCTGCTTGGCTCTGTCTGCATGGGCGTTGTCTTGGCTGACCTTCGCGGGGAGCGCGATCCGGAAGGTGGTCCCCTGGCCGGGGGCTGACTCGACCCATATCTCGCCACCGCTCTGGCAGACGATTCCATACACGGTGGAGAGGCCGAGGCCAGTGCCCTTGCCTTTCCCCTTGGTGGTAAAGAAGGGTTCGAACATGTGGGCCTGCGTTTCGGCGTCCATGCCCTCTCCGGTATCGGTGACCTCGAGCAGGACGTAATCGCCCGGCTTGAGGTGGGCCGTGGCCTCGGCGCGACTGGCGTCCACATTCAGGTTGCGCGTACGCAGGGTGATGCGCCCACCGTTGGGCATGGCGTCGCGCGCATTCACGGCCAGGTTCAGAATCACTTGCTCCATCTGCCCGGGGTCAACCTTTACGGCGTAAAGATCGTTTTCGGACTCGGTGGCCAGTTCGACGTCTTCACCCAGCAGGCGCCGCAGCATCTTGTCCATGTCGCTGACGATACTGCCGAGGTTGACGACGCGCGTTTGCAGCACCTGTTTACGGCTGAAGGCCAGCAGTTGCCGGGTGAGGGAGGTGGCCCGGGTGGCGGCTTTGCGGATTTCCTGCGCCTCTTCGGCGGAGCGCCCTTCGCTGAGCAATTCTTCTTCGAGCATCTGCGCGTAGCCGAGAATGGCGGTGAGCAGGTTATTGAAGTCGTGTGCAACACCGCCGGCCAGACGGCCAATGGCCTCCATCTTCTGAGACTGGCGGAGTTGGTCTTCGCTGTCGCGCAGGGCGCGCTCCGCTTCCACGCGTTCGGTGACATCGCGGCTGTTCATGACAACAAGGCTCTCCGATGCGCTGTCGAGGAACGGCGTACAGATGGTTTCCATTAAGCGCCAGTTCCCGTCGGCGGTCCGCATGCGAATCTGCTCGACGGGAGCGAGATGATCGCTCGAGAGGGTCTCGCGGATGCAGGTGGCCAGGGTATTTTCATCGTCTTCGTGGACCAGGTCGATGACGGCGCGGCCGATCAAGGCGTCGGCCTCGTGTCCAAGAATACGGGCAACGGCGGGGCTCTCGTAACGAATCGCGCCATCCGCGTCGACCAGCGTGATGAGATCGGAGGCGTTTTCGATGAGGGACCGGAAACGCGCCTCGCTGGCGCGCAGGGCGCTTTCCATTCGCTTGCGCTGGGTGATGTCGCGAAGGATCGCGAGCACTTCCTGGCCGCCACAGGCGACCACCCGCGCTTCAAAGAATTGGGTGGACCCGTCGAAAGCGTCGAGGCGGAATTCGGCGGACTGCGAGACAGAGTCCTGCAAGGCATACGCGGCCATTTCGGTGGCTTGCTCGGCGAACGGGGCGGGTAGAACGTCTTGCACCATTCGGCCCTGCACCGGGTCTGGCAGGCCCTGGAGCAACCGGGATTCTCCGAGTTTCACTTCCAGGATGCGTCCATCCAGGCCGTACCGCACCATCGAGTCGGGCACGGCATCGAGCAGAGCGGTGTTCTTCGCTTCGGAGCGGAGCAGCCGCTCGTAGGTGCCGGCGGAGCGGATCATGTATCGCACGCGATGGCCGAGCAAAGACCAGTTGATCGGTTTGGTGATGAAGTCGGTGGCGCCCACTTCGTAGGCGCGGTGGATGGACTCGACATCGTCGAGCCCCGTGGCCATCAGAATGGGGACGCGGTCGCCGCCATCCACCAAGCGGATCGCGGAGCAGGCGTCGAAGCCGTTCATGACGGGCATGATGACATCGAGGAGAACGAGGTCGGGGCGGAGTTGCATGAAGCGCTCCACGCCTTCCTGGCCATCGCGCGCTTCCTCGACGCGGAAGCCCGCTGAACGGAGGGACTCCACGATGAGCAGCCGGGTGGTGGTGTCATCGTCCACCGCGAGGATGAGCGGCATGGCGGCCTGGTTGGTTGGTACGTCAGTCATACGTGGGCTCCTTCTAATTCGGCGAGTAACGCTTCGCGTGCGGCTTGGAATTTCCGTTCGGCCTCGTGGACCATATCGGCGCACTGCGCGGGGGCCATGGAGGCCGCCATGCGTTCGAGTTCCTTGCAATGCAGCGACAGGGCCTTGGCCCCGACGTTGGCACTGCTCGATTTGAGGGTATGCGCGGCGCGCTTCAGGAGTGCGGCATCGCCGGCACTGAGGGCGTTGTTGAGTTCGGCGACCAGCTTGGGGGTTTCTTCGAGGTAGGTGTTCAGCACCCGTTCGAGAATCGCCGGAGCACCTTCGCGTTGTAGGCTGCGGATTTCGTCGAGCAGGCTGGTATCCAAAACGGGAACCTCTTCGGGCGCGGCCGGGACCTCTTCGGTGCTGCTGGCGGCCGTTGTAAAGAACGGGGCCGGGTCGGGTTGCTCGGCGGGTTCTTCGGGGGGCGGTGTGGCGGTTGTGAGGGGAGGCAGTCCGCGCCCCCCACGTTCCAACGCATCGTTATGGTGCGGGTCGAGCTCCAGTTTGATCGCACGCCCGGCGTAAGAGATCTGGGCCGACTGCCAGTTCTTCGACGGCAACCAGCGCCCGAGGACGCCATGCAGTTGGTCGAGACTGAAGGGCTTACTGAGATAGTCATCCATGCCCCGGAGCAGGCACGCCTCTTTATCGCCATCCATGGCATTGGCCGTGAGTGCGATGATGGGAATCCGCGGGAATGGGCAGGAGGGTTTGCGAAGCTGATAGCCCTTCCGCTCCATCTCCCGAATCGCTTCCGTCGCACCGAAGCCGTCCAGTTCCGGCATCTGACAATCCATAAAGACGAAGTCGTAGGTGCCCTTCTTGATCATATGGACGGCCTCACGTCCGTTGCCCGCCATATCGGCCGTGCAGCCTACCCGTTCGAGCATGCCGCGGACCACTTCCTGGTTGACCAGGTTGTCTTCGGCGACAAGGACATGTGCCTCGTAGGTACGTTCGCTGAGGTCCTCGCGGAGATGCCGGGCTGGGCGCCTCGACACGACGCCTTCCATGCCGAGCGCCCCGGCCATTTCTTCGAAGAGGACTTCGGTGCGGACAGGCTTGCTGATGACGCCCGCCACGCCGGCGGTGGTTCCCTCGCGGCGCGCGCCACCGGACATCGGCGCGAGCAGGACCACCTGCAGGTCGGGGATCGCCTGAATGTCGGGCGCGAGCGTGCCGTCCTCGCCCAACAGTCCGGGCAGGGCATGGTCGCAGACCAGTAAACGGTAAGGATTCGATGCGGCCGCCGCCAGTGCCGCGCGGACCTCTTCCATGGAGCCTGCTTCCTCCACGTCCATGTGCCAGGAGACAAGGCGATGCGCGAGAATGCCACGGATGGTGGCGTTGTCGTCGGCGAGGACCACGCGCACGCCCTTGAATTCGTCGCGCGATGCAACGTGGCGGCGCGGGTCATGCGATGGCTTCGCGAAACAGGCGGTGAACCAGAAGGTGGAGCCGCGCCCTTCGCCACTCTCGACGCCGATCTCCCCGCCCATGAGCATGGCGAGTTGTTTGCAGATTGCGAGCCCGAGGCCTGTGCCGCCGAATTTGCGGGTGGTCGAGCCATCCGCCTGACTGAACGGATCGAAGATGTGCTTTTGTGCCGAGTCGGGAATGCCGATGCCCGTGTCGCGGACGGCAATTCGCAAGACGGCGTTCTCGTTGCCCTCATGTACGCAGCCAACACGCACGACGACCTCGCCCTCGGAGGTGAACTTGATGGCGTTGCCGAGCAGGTTCATGATGACCTGCCGGACCCGTAGAGGATCGCCCCACATAGTGGTCGGCACGGCGTCGTCTATGTCGGGGGCCAGTTCGATGCCTTTGCTCTGCGCCCGCTCCGCGAGAAGTTCGAGGCTGTCGGCGACCAGGTCGCGAATGTCGAACTCGATCTTATCGAGTTCGAGGCGCCCCGCCTCGATTTTGGAGAAGTCCAGGATGTCGTTGATGATTTGCAGGAGCGACTCGCCCGAGCGGTAGACGGTTTCGCCGAGGCGGCGCTGGTGACCATTGAGCGAGCTGTGCAAGAGCAGGTCCGTCATGCCGAGCACGCCGTTCATCGGGGTTCGGATTTCGTGGCTCATGTTGGCCAGAAACTGCGATTTCGTGCGGCTGGCCGCTTCGGCCGATTCTTTGGCTTCGCGCAGCTCGGAGATGACCCGCTTCAAGTTGTCGTTTGCCCGGGACAGCGCCGAGGTGCGGTGCACCACCTGTTCTTCCAACTGTTCCTGCTGGTGTTTGAGGCGCTGTTCGTGGGCACTGATCTGCACGAGCATTTCGTTAAACCCATCGATCAGGCTGGCGACTTCGTCGTTGGAGGTCTTCGGGACACGAATCGAGTAGTCCTTTCGCAGCGTGACGGCTTTCATGGCCTGCGAGAGTTGGCGGATGGGGTCCGTGATGAAGGTTTGCAAATGCGATGAGAGAAACCAGGAGACCAATACACAAACCAGCAGGATGCCGCTCAAGACGTGCGCATAGCGGTGGAGCCGTTGTGTAAAGGGCTCCGTGCCCGCGGAAATATAAATCATACCCACGGGCGTGCCCTGGGAAAGAACGGGTTCCCAGAGCAGAAAGCGGTCGCCCTCTTCGGTTAGACCGGCCTCCTGCCGAAACGGTGGGATGGGGCCGACACCCGAGTGCCGGGTAAAGGAGGCCAGGACAGAACCATCGGCTTGATACAGGCAGGCCGCATCGACACTGGCCTCCCCTTGCAGTGCGGTGAGTACCTGCCTGGCCGCTGCGGCATCGTCGAAGAGAAGCGGCCTCGCGGCATTGAGACTGAGCATGTTTGCGAGTGCCGTCAGATTCTGCTTTGTGCTGTGCCGCGAACTGAGCCAGTCATGACCCACGAAGAGAAAAAAGGCGACCACCAGCACGAACGTGCTGGTGAGCATAATCATCGCGGTCAGTTTCCGCTTCAGGGATATGTACGGTTCTCGCGCCATCGCCAAATGCCGGTTCCACCACGGGCCAACATATCGCTGCCAGCAACCTTGCAGGCAGAACAACAGGCGGCCCAGTCCACCACCCGCAAGTATCAGCATGATCTATGCCACCGCCGCCATTCTCAGAAGCGAGAAGGGCGCGTCATGGAAGATGGGGCGGTCAACTCAGCGCTTGGAAAGTCGCCATTTCAGGGATGCCGGCGCAGGCAGCGGGGAGGGGTTGGCCCGCCGTCCACGATTCGAAGGGCCGCCCCAACAGGTCGGCAAGATGGCGGGCGACCTGGCCACGAACCTGGGCGAGGGAGGGGCATTCTGCGCCCAGCAGCATCTTGAGGGAGGCCACCGATTCCCCCTCCAGGCCGCAGCCCACGATGAGAGAGAACCCGTTGAGGTCCAGGTCGACGTTCAGGCTCAACCCGTGCAGCGTGACCCAGCGCTTCAGATGGAACCCGATCGCTGCCAGCTTTCCGGCATCGCACCATATGCCGGCCATGCCTTCGCGGCGATAGGCATGCACGCCGAAGTCGGTTACCGAGCGCAGCACCGCTTCCTCCAGTTTCCAGAGATAGCGATGCGAGTCTGCACCGGGGCCGCTGAGCTTGACGATGGGATAGACCACCAACTGGCCTGGCGCGTGATAGGTGACATCCCCGCCGCGCGAGGCGGTGTGGAAGTCGATCCCCATGTCGGCAAGCTGCTCCGGGGGGAGCAGGAGATAGCGAGTGCGACCGCGACGCCCGAGGGTGATGACCGGGGCATGCTCGAGAAAGAGCGCTACGTCCGGAATCCGCTCTTCCAGGCGGGCGCGGTGTAACACTTCTTGCAGCTTGAGCCCGTCCGCATAACGGATGGCGTGCGGCAGGAAGAAGAACGTGGGCCTCATGCGGGCGCCGCCTCAGGCGTCGCCCTGAAGCATCTTCTCGTACTCTTCAGGGCGCAGCAGGGCGTCGACTTCACTTGCATTGGCCGGTGCCAGGCGAAAGAGCCAACCCTCGCCGTATGGGTCTGTATTCACCAACTCTGGCTGGGACTCCAACGCCGCGTTCACCTCGATGACGGTGCCTGAAACGGGCGCATAGATATCCGACGCGGCCTTTACGGATTCAACGACGGCCGCCTCATCTTCCCCGCCAAGGATATCGCCGGGGGCCGGTAATTCGACGAAGGTCAAATCCGACAGTTGATTCTGCGCAAAGTCGGTGATCCCGACCGTAACGGTTTCCCCATCCACCTTGACCCATTCGTGCGTCCGGCTGTAGCGAAGATCGCCAGGAATATTCATGCTTGTCTCCCTTCTCGAATGGGAGAGAGTAAGGGCATCCGAACCAACGTCCGCAAGCAGAAAAAGAGGCGCTGGCCCCGCTAGGGAAAGGGATGGAGGCGCGGGTGGGAATCGAACCCACGAGTACAGGTTTTGCAGACCCGTGCCTTACCACTTGGCTACCGCGCCCGGGAATTGCCAGAATGGGCGTGTTGGGAAGATAGCAGATCCTCATGCACAGACCACAAGAAAAAGAGAAGGATTCGCAATGAGCCCCGCCCACATAGCCGTGGCGATTCTCGGGACACTGAGCCTGATGGAATCATTGTGGGGAATGACCAACCCGCGCGGCGTGCAGAAGCTGACGCAGTCGATTGTGGACGAGAGCCCTCCGCGCAGTGTTGGGGTGGGCCTCTTCTTTTTGGCCCTGGCCTGCGGTTTGTGGTTGCTGATCAGCGCCGAGCAGCGTCTGGCGGACTATATCCTCATTCTATATAGCTGGCTGCTGGTGGGGGGCGGGCTCCTGAACCTCAACGAGGGCGCCATGCAGCGGGCACTCGAATGGCTCCTGCTGCGGCGCAGCCCAGGCACCATCCGACTGCTGTACCTGGGCGAATGCCTCTGGGCCCTTGCGATTCTCTTCGTCGCCGTGCGCGGCCTTTGATCAGCCGCGAATGATGGCGAGCACTTCGTCCCTGCGGGCCTGCATCAACTCTGGAGTCTTGGCCTCCAGGTTTAGACGCACCAGTGGCTCCGTATTGGAGGGGCGCACATTGAACCACCAGTCATCGAACTCGAAACTCAGGCCATCCAGTTCCAGGATTCTCGCATCGCCGAAGGTGTCCCGCAGCTTTGCGAACACGGCCTGCACATCCGAGACCTTCGAGTTGATCTCTCCGCTGGGGGCATAGCGCCGCAGCGGCCGGATCAGTTCCGAGAGCGGACGATCCGAACGGCTGACGAGGTTGGCCACGTAGAGGGCGGCGAGCGCGGAACTTTCCGTATAGTAGTTGTCGCGGAAATAGTAGTGCCCGGAGAGTTCGCCGGCGAAGAAGGCCTCGGCGTCCCGCATTTGCTGCTTGATGAAGGCATGTCCAACGCGCGACATCATCGGTTTCCCGCCGCGCTCCTCGATCACCTCCTTCACGGCCCAACTGCTGCGGAGATCGTAAAAGATCGGAGAGCCCGGATGGTGGTCGAGCACCATCTGCGCGATCAGCGCGGTGATCATGTCCATCGGGATGATTGCTCCCGTTTCGTCCACAAACCCTACGCGATCCGCGTCGCCGTCGTAAGCGATGCCGAAATCGCAGGACGACTCCCGAACCTTGGCTTGCAGCGCTTCGTAGGTTTCTTCCTTGAGCGGATTCGCCTCGTGATTCGGGAAAGTGCCATCGAGGGTATCGAAAAGGGGCTCCATCTCGATCAGGCCCTCCAGCACGCGATTTTCGTAGAGGCCCATGGCGTTGGCGAAATCGACGACGATTCGCACGGGGCGCCGCACATCCGCGAAGGAGCGAATATGCTGGATGTAATCCGCTGAGATATCGTGTTGTGTTACCTCACCTGGCGATTGCGATGGCGAGGCAAAGGCGTTGGTCCCTACGATTCGTTCCAGATCCTGGATGCCGGTGGCCCCGCTGATCGGCACGGCCTGCTCGCGGCACATTTTGAAGCCATTCCATTCGCCCGTGTTGTGGGACGCGGTGATCATGATCCCGCCGTCGGCCTGGAGGTGGCCATTCGCGAAGTAGGACATGGGCGTGGAGCAGAGGCCCAGGTCGATGACATCGACGCCTTGTGCGGTCAGGCCTTTTGCCAGTGCGTCGAACAGCGGGTTTGAGTGGGGCCGCATATCCCGACCGACCACCACGGTTTTGGGGTTCAGCAGAGTCGCGAAGGCGCGCCCGATTTTTTCGGCGATTTCTTCATCTAGTTCCTGCCCGTACACACCGCGAATATCGTAAGCTTTAAAGATACTTCCCATGGGTAACCTCCTTGATCTCCCCGTCTAATACCCGATTCCCCTCCATCCCGCAACTCATTTTAGGGACACACCTTTTATCATTTTTCCCTTGTCCCCCTTTTCCCCATCCCCTATCCTTCCCCCATCACATTGCCCTTCCCCTGGAGGTCCCCCATGAGAACCGCCCG
>SLOV01000224.1 GCA_007132345.1 Kiritimatiellia bacterium | reverse complement strand
GGCATGGGCTGACGCCCCACCGCGAGGCCGTGCAATGAATCTTCTTGTCCCTTGTCGCGAGCTTTGTCGTGAGCTTTGTCGAGAATGCTCGAAAACAGCGTGCTGTTGGTCGACAAGGTTCGCGACAAGGCTTACGACAAGGTTAGGCGGAATGGGCCGCCGCCCCACCACTGAGGTTTTTCAGCAGAATCCTTTATCGACCCCTCCGTCGCGACCCTTACCTGGACTCCAATGCCTCGAACGTGAGCCGCGCCTGGGCGCGGCCCGGTTCGTCACCCACGGCGCGCAGGGTGCAGGTCCGCAATTTCCAAGGCGGATCGTAACTCTCCAGCCGGTCGATCAGCGCCGCCAGCATGGCAAGATCGACGGCCTCGAACTGTACATCGGTTTGCTGCAACACGACGCCATGCCCCAGCGCGCGCGGCTCCACATCCGCCACATTCACCCGTTCGTCGGGCATGAGATTGCCGATGACGGCGCGCACCGCCGCCGGGCGCGTCCGCTCGGCGGCGGCAAAGGCCTGGACGCGTTCGCTGATGTTGCCGTGCTGCGCCTGTAGTTCCAACAGCCGGTTCAGCCGCTCCTGCCTGCTGCGAATCTGGTGCAGCAGCCGGGGCGTCTGCCGCATGCTGTGCACCGTCGCCCCGATGGCCACGAGCACGAGCAGGGCCGTCACGGCGACTGCTCTGTCCACGCGAAGGGTCGGCTGCGTCATGGCTGCCTCCCGAACAAGGTCATCTGCGTGCGCGTCTCCTCCACGATAATTTCCGGTGCAACCTGATATCCGGCATCCTGCAGAATATTCACGAATTGCTGCGCGCGGTCGGCGTCGGGCGCCAGGCCAGTCAATGTGAACTGGTCAACCTGCAGTTCCAGTTCCTGAATCGAGACGCCTGTTTGCAACGCATTCTGCGTGAGCACTTGGAGCGGGCCGGTGAGTGACGGCGCGAAGAAGCCCTGTGCCGGGTGTTGGCCCGCACCACTTGCCAGCGCTTGTTGCACCGCGAACTCCTCCTGGCCGCGCGGTACCACGGCCAGGCCGGAGACTTCCCGCGCCGTGTGAGTGAGTCGCTCCTGGACGTTCTGACTGCGCCTTTCCAGAACCTGCAACCAGCCCAGGTTCAGGACACAGAGGGCGACCGCCGCCGCGGCCATGGCCAGCAGGGCCTTGCGCCGCCGCCGCGCCGCGCGCTGCCCGTGAAACGGATGCGCCGCTTCGCCCTGTCGGAACGAGCAGGCATAGGGGCCGGGAAGAAGGCGACGCACGGCCAGGGCGCGCGCGAGAAGATCGCCGGGCTCGGGAGCGAGCCGAAAGACAATCGGCAGGTCGCGCAGCGAGGCTTCGAGACGCCGCCGCATCGATTCGTCTTCCGCGCCGGGGCCAGTCCATATCGCTTCAATTTCGCCCCCTTCGCCCAGCGCATGGGCGCGCAGGGCCTGGCGTACGCGGACGCCCCAGGCGGCTGCACCGGCCTCGTCCGGGGCGGGTTCGCTGCGCAGGCCATGCACGGCGTGCAGGCGGGCGCCGCTGCCCATGAGCAACAATCCATAGCCCGTTCCCAAATGGAACACCACGCGCGATGTCTGCTCTGCGGGCGGCATGAGACGCGCCGCCTCGCTCCAGATGGCGAGGGCCTCGTGATCGAGCACGGCCGGGTCGAGGCCGAGCGCACGGAGAGCGGCGATGCGCTCTTTCAAGTCAGTGAGGCGCGCGGCGGCGGCGAGCAGTCGGACCTGTCCGGCTTCGTTCCGCTCCTCCGCGGCCAGCGTCCAGATGCATTGTTCGAGCGGTACAGGCAGTTGGATATCGAGCAGCGAGGAGGCCACTTTGCGGGCTTTGCCCGCGGATGGGAAAGGCGTCTGGAGCCAGCGGGTGAAGATGCCGAGCGCCGGCATGGCCGCGCTCTCCACGGCATCGCCGGAGAGCGCTTCCGCCTGGAGGGAGGTCAAGGCGGCATGCAGCGCCTCTTGATCTTCGGGGAGGGTGGCACAGAGCAATCGCTCGGTCTGGACGCCGCGTCGCGATCGGTGGGCCCGCACCAGGCAGGCACGGTTACCGGAAAAATCGAGCCCGTAGGCCGCGCGTGCAGAGGAGTCGTGCAGCGAAGAGGCGCCGTTCATACTCAGAAAATCCACTGAAGGATCTTAACGTTTCCTTCGGACTCGCGCTGGACGAGGGCCAGGACCTGTTCCGTATGGCCCGGGACGGAGGCATAGGCGCGGATTCGAAAGAAACTGCTTCGCACATCTACATATGGGCCGACCTGCTCGATGAGTTCTTCCGGGGCAAAAGCCGCGAGGGCTTCGAGGGAGCGGATCGGGGCGATTTGGCGGGCGCCCTGCAACATTTCCACGGCGCGCTCGTTGCCGAACCCGAGCACGCCAAGCAGGACGTTCGGGGGGGCGGTGTTCACGTTGACCGGCACGGGAGAACCCCGCTCGACGGGGATCAGGGTTACGGTGTCGATCAGGTTATGCGCAAAGGCTTCCGTGATGTTGCGGCGCACGCGACGGTCGAAGAGCGGCCGCTCGATTTCGTCGATGGCCAGCAACTCGTTCCAAGTATAGAGCCAGCGATTCGGTGGTTCGTAGGGCGGGTCAAGCGCCATATAGAAGGCGCGCTCGCGGAGGCCGATGTCATCGTCATCGATCCAATCGCGAATGTTGTCCGCCTTGGGGATGGCGGTGAAGATGCCGCAGCCGTTGAGGAGGTCGAGCAGGATATCGTGTGCGCTGCGGGTTGCCGTGCCGGGCACCGGTTCGATGCGCAGGTTGTTCAGGTCAAAAAAGCGGTTTTCGTCTTCGACGGTCACATAGAGTTCGATGCCGGTGGGGTCGCGATGTTCAATGGGCTGTGCCCAGTCGTCTTCGAGCGTGTCGAAGGTCAGATCCTCGTCGTCGGCAAGGCGCTGCATAGCGGCGCGAATGGCGTCGGCGGCCGCGGCGCGCAGCCGCACTTGTTCGAGGCCTGCCTGGCGCAGGGAGACGCGTCGGCGTGTGGCCATTTGGGCCTGCAGAAGCAGCGCCGTCGTGAGGCCGAGGAGCACCAGCACCATAATCAGCACACCGCCATGGCTGTGCCGGCGTGCGTCGCGGTCGCGCTTGCGCAGGATCTGTTGTCGCTTGCGGGTCTTGCGGCGGTACCCCCGGCGGCGGAAGAAGGACCCATGCATAACCCGGTGTCGCAACAGGGTCAGGAACCAGGCGAGCAGGAGAAAAAAAGTGCCTGCGCCGAGATAGGCGAACATGATGACGCGATGGATTTCCTGGTCTTTCGGGGAGCGCATGGGCAGGAGCGCCAGCCAGAGCAGCGCGAAGAAGACGCAGAACCCGCCGACGACCAGGCTGGTCGTCGCGATCTTCTTCAGCCTCCGGTTCTGCGCCTGCTTCCTGTGCAGCGCGGAGACTTTGGTGTAGTCGAATGAGTCTTTCACAATAAGGGCTGCCCGTTCGAGTGCGGCCAACATCGTTACCAGAACGGGATAGGGAAAGCAAAGCCCGTGATACTGTGGTTGCACCTGCCGTGCTTGATCTTCCAACCCGGATATGTTTTATGCGGCGCGTAAAGGAGAAGCAGACGCGATGAAGTGCAGGACCATAGCCATTGGGTTGCTGACGGGGTTGGGGCTCGCGTTGCCGCCGGTGTCGGCGCAAACGACGCCGCAGCGACAGCCCTTGCCGGGCGTCCCTATTCCGGTACGGCAAACCGGTGCAGAAGAGATCCCCGAGTTCAGCATCCGGGAGCGCAAGCTGGAGATGGAACTTCAGGAGGCGCTTCGCGAAATCCGCGATCTGGAGGAGCGTGTCGCCGAAGCAGAGACGCCCGAAGGCCGTCGGTTGCGGGCCGAGCGCCGTTTGGATCGGTCGGAGGCTGCTCGCGAACGGCTGCAGGAGGAACGAAACGAGTTACGCGCCTCCCTTCGTGAAACACAGGCACGGTTGAGAGATGTGGAGCGGGAGCGGGACGATGCCCGACGCGACGCGCAACGGGCGCAGGATCGGTTAGAGCGCGAGACGTCCCGGGAATCGGGCCGTCGCGCGCGTCGCCGCGAAGAGGGGAATGCAGCGCCCTCCGCCGAGGTGGAGGCACAGATTGCCAGGCTGGAGCAGGCGGTGGAATCCCTGCGCGGCAAGCTCGCTACGCAGATGGCTCTCTCCGCCCAGTACCGGGAGTTTGCGCAGCGAACCGCCGAGGAGGCCCCACCCGCACGGGTGCCTGCCGGAGAGAGCGAGTTGATCGACCAGGGATTGATCGCGTTCGAGGAAGGTGACCTGCGTCGGGCCCGCAGACTTCTGGAACGGGCCGCGCGGCAGCATGAAGACGATGCATCGCTGCATGGCTATCTGGGGGCTGTCTACTTCGCGCAGGGCCAGCACGAGCGTGCACGGCGCAGCCTGGAGCAGGCCGTGGCCTTGAATCCGGTCGATCCGGCCATGCATTTCAACCTTGCCGTGCTGCTGGCTAGTCTCGATCCGCCCGAACTGGACACAGCCAGTATGCATTACCAGGAGTCGTTGCGCCTCGGTGGGGACAAAGACGAGTTGCTGCAGGCTCGCCTGAATGGGGAATGAGCCGATCGGTAGCGGCGCTCGGTCATGTCCATTCACCCTCAGCCCGTGCCTTTTGGCGAATGGCCTTCGCTCGTAACCTCGGACTGGGTCGTGACAGACACGGTGCGGCTCGGGCAAATCCGGACGGACGGCGACGCCTGCTATTGGCTCGAAGGCCGCCCTGACGAACGGGGCCGCGGAGTCATCGTGCGCTGGTCCTCTGCGTCCGGGCGTGTCGATGTGACGCCGCCGGGCTGGAATGTTCGGACGCGCGCCCAGGAGTATGGCGGTGGCGACTTTGCCGTTTCGGACGGCGCCGTGGTTTTCAGCCGCAACGAGGATCAGCGCTTATACCTCCAGCGCGAGGCGGGGGAAGAGCCGCTGGCGCTGACGCCGGACATGGACGCGCGCTATGCCGACGCCGTTTTCGATCCGGGGCGGCGCAGGGTGATCTGCGTGATGGAGGATCGGCGGGTCGCTCCCGAGCCGGAGAATCTGCTGGTGGCGATCGACCTTCTTCAACCCGGCGCGCCGAAACCCCTGTTGCAGGGCCACGACTTCTTCTCGAACCCGCGATTGAATGCCGACGCAACCCGGCTGGCGTGGCTGTGCTGGGATCATCCGCGCCTGCCATGGGATGGAACGGAGCTCTGGGTGGGCGAAGTGGGACCGCATGGCGATCTTCGCCACTTGCGACGCATTGCCGGCGGTGAGGACGAGTCTGTGTTTCAGCCAGAGTGGGGGCCGGACGGGAAGCTGTACTTCGTTTCGGACCGGAGCGGGTGGTGGAATCTCTATCGATGGGACGGCGACGCCGTACAAGCGGTTTGCGAGGATTCGGTCGAAATGGGCCTGCCGCAGTGGGTCTTCGGCATGGCGACGTATGCATTTCCCGCGCCGGGCAAGGTGGCCATTGCACAGCAGAGTGCAGGCGTCTGGCGCCTCGTGCTCGTCGATCTGGCGAGCGGCGCCGTGCAGCGTCTGGCCGTGCCATACAGCGAGATTGGCGCGGTCCATGCCCTGCCCGGAAGTGTCGTCGTGGCGGGCGGCGGCCCGGCGGAGGCGATGTCGATCGCGCGCTACGAGTTGGAAAGCCGCCGCACGCAGGTGCTGCGGAAGAGCAGCGCGCTGCACCTGGATGCTGATGCCGTCGCTCTGCCTCAGGCGATCGAGTTTCCGACGCGCGATGGCGAAACGGCGCATGCCTTCTTTTACCGTCCCACGCACCCCGAATGTGTGGGCCCCCCGGACACGAAGCCGCCGCTCATCGTGAAGTGTCACGGCGGCCCAACCGCCGCGGCCGGTACGGCGCTCGACCCGCGCTTCCAATTCTGGACAAGCCGCGGCTTTGCGATCCTTGACGTCAACTACCGCGGCAGCACCGGGTTTGGCCGGGCGTATCGGCGAAAGCTGGACGGACAGTGGGGCGTTCTCGATGTCACCGATTGCATCGACGGGTCGCAGTATCTGGTCGAGCAGGCGCAGGTGGACGAGAAGCGGCTGCTGATTTCCGGCAGCAGCGCAGGCGGCTTTACCGTGTTGTCTGCCCTTTCGTTTCATCGGCACTTCGTGGCCGGGGCCAGCTATTACGGCATCGGCGATCTGGAGGCGCTGCTCCGCGACACGCATAAGTTCGAGGCCCGCTATTTCGATCAGCTCATCGGGCCTTATCCGGCCCGGCGCGACCTCTATATCGAGCGGTCGCCGGTAAACGCACTGGATCGGCTCGCCTGTCCGGTGATCTTTTTTCAGGGCGAAGACGATCGCGTGGTTCCGCCAAACCAGACGGAACAAATGGTTGCCGCGCTGGCGGCTAAAGGCGTGCCGGTCGCCTGCCGGCGATTTGCCGGCGAGGGGCACGGCTTCCGGCAGGCGGACAACATCCGTGCGGCGATCGAAGGCGAGTTGCAGTTCTATGCCGCCATGCTGGGCCTGAACCTGCCGGAGCCGCTCGACGACCTCGAAATCATCAATCGCCCGCGTTGACCAGCGCCGCTGCGTAGGCGCCGTCCGTCTGCGTGGTAGGCGGGAAGAGGAGCCGTTCGCGGTCCAACCGCATGCCGGGCCTTGTCCGCAACCATGCGCGTACGCCGTCCCCGTTCTCTTCGGGTTCCAGGCTGCATGTGCTGTAGACAATCCGACCACCCGGCGCAAGTAGACGGGCCGCGCCGGAAAGGAGGCTGCGCTGCGTCTTGGCCAGCGCCTTGAGGCGGGCCGGCGTGAGGCGATAGCGGGCGTCGGGGCGGCGCTGGATCACCCCGGAATTGCTGCAAGGCACATCGAGCAGGATCCGGTCGAAGCCGTCCGTCGCGAAAGCGCGCCGGAAGGCGTCCATCTCTTCGGGGCGTGTGAGGTCGAGTTGCTGGACCTGCACGTGCGCCCGGCCCATTCGTTGCAGATTCGTGCGCAGGGTCTGCAGCCGATCCTCGTGTAGATCGGTCGCGACGAGCAAGCCGTCGATTCGCCCATCGGGTGCTTGCATGGACTCCGCGATGAGGAGTGTCTTGCCGCCGGGCGCGGCGCAGGCGTCGAGCACGCGGAGGCCGGGCCGGATATCGAGCAGGTCCACGGCGAAGGTCGTGGCCGGGTCCTGCACCACGAAAGCGCCCTCCGCATAGCCGGGCAGATCCTGTACGCGGACGCCATGGGATAAGCGAAGAAAGCGGGCGGGATCGAAAGGATGGGGCGCGGCGTCCACCCCGGCCTCGCGGAGACGGTCCGCATAGCGGGAGAGTGTGCAGACGGCGGGGACAGGCCGCAGGCAAATGGAGGCCCGTCGATTGTTCCAGGCACAGAGCGCTTGCGCTTCTTCGTCGCCAAAGGTGCGTTGCCAGCGCTCGACAACGTCGTCGGGATGCGAGGCACGCACGGCGAGCGGCTGGTTCGCCAGCAGGCTCTCCAGCAGGGCCCGCTCCCGTTGGGCGCGGCGCAGGACGGCGTTCACGAGCGGCGCGGCCTGCGGACGACCCAACATGCGCGCCGCCTCGACGGTTTCATGAACCGCCGCGTATGCCTCCGTCCGATCCATGTGAAAGAGCTGGTAGAGGCCGACATGAAGCAAGGCGCGCACGATGGGGTCAGGGCGGCGACTTGCGAGGCGGCCCACATAAAGGTCCAGTTCCCGCTGCCTCCGGACAGAGCCGTAGACGAGTTCCATGACCATGGCGCGGTCGGGGCGTTCGCCCGCTTCCAGTTGCCGGTCGGGAAACTGCCCGCTTTGCATCCATTCGGCCAGGATCCGGGCCGCCGCGGCACGCGAAGGGAGTGTCGATCTTGAGGGTGGCTTCTGCATTTCGGGACCCTAACCTGGATGATGCCCCTGCTTCGATGGTTTTCACCGCGGCCCCGCTGTGTTACAAACTTTGCCTCTCTGTGTGTTTCACGCCGTCGCACAGGAAGGCGGCGAAAAAGAAAGTGGTAGATGCTATGGGCGATATCCGGTTCCGCTGTCCAGCCTGTAACGGCAAGCTCACGGTCGACGCCGTCGGCGCCGGCATGCAGGTCAACTGCCCGAAATGCAAAGCGCCCATTACCGTCCCGCTCTCCTCCACGTTGCCGGAACCCACCGCCAGAAAACCGGCACCGCCGGCGGTGGATCGTGAGCGGGTATCCGCCCTGGAGGCCGAATCGAACCGGTTACGGGAAGAGGCGGAGAGTCTGCGCACTGCATTGAAGGAAAAGAACGCCGCCACCGCCGGGCTTCAGGAGTCGCTCGCGGCGCTTCATAAGGAGTTGGAAGCGGATCGCGCGCGCCACGCCAAAGAGCTGCGCGAACAGGTGGCCGAGCAGCGCCGTCGCGTGGTGGAAGAGTACAAGTCGCGCGAGCAGTCGATCACCAGTCAGCAGGCTTCGCTCGCGGAGCGCAGTAAGAGTCTCGAGGCCGGCCAGGCCGATCTACAGCGCCAACTCGATGAGGCGCTTGCCGCTCGCCGCGAGTTGGAGGCTGAACGAGACCGATTAAAGGAGGCCTCCGCCGCCGATCGGGCTGCCGTCGCCGAGATCGAGAAAAAGCTGGCCGACGAACAGGCGAGCCAGACCCGTGGCCAGGAAGAGCAGCAGGCCCGCCGCCAGAAAGAACTCTCCACGCTTTCCGCCACCTTAGAGAAAGAAAAGAAGGCCCGCGCGGATCTGGAACAGGCACTCAAGCAGCAGCGCGAGCACATGGAGGCTGCGCTTCGTGAAAAGGAAACAGCGCAGCAGGAAGAGATTCAAAAGCTCCAGGCCAGAGCCGAGGCCCTCGAGCAGCGCGGCGGTGAGAATGCGGCGCTGGTCGAGACGACCAAGCAGGAACTCGAAGCGCGTCTGGCCAGCGAACGCAAGGGGCTGGAGTCGAAGCTGAGCGAGGCGAAAGCGCGCGCCGCGAAGTTGTCGGAAGAGCTGGATCAGGCACGCGCCGGCTGGGCGGAAGAGAAGGCGGCTTTGGAGCAGCGCAGCGGCGAGAGCGCGTCGCTGTTGGAGACGACCGAGAAAGAACTTAAAGCGAGTCTAGCCAGTGAGCGCAAGGGGCTGGAGTCGAAGCTGAGCGAGGCGGAAGCGCGCGCCGCGAAGTTGTCGGAAGAGCTGGGTCAGGCACGCGCCGGCTGGGCGGACGAGAAGGCTGCGTTGGAGCAGCGTAGCAGTGAGAGTGCGGCGTTGGTCGAGACGACGAAGCAGGAACTCGAAGCGCGTCTCGCCAGCGAGCGCAAGGGGCTGGAGTCGAAGCTGGGCGAAGCCGAGGCGCGCTCCGCGAAGCTGTCGGACGAACTAGAGCAGACACGTACTGGCTGGGCGGACGAGAAGGCTGCGTTGGAGCAGCGCAGCAGTGAGAGTGCGGCGTTGGTGGAGACGACGAAGCAGGAACTTGAAGCGCGCCTCGCCAGCGAACGCGAAAGTCTGGAGTCGAAGCTGGGCGAAGCTGAGGCGCGTGCCGCGAAGCTATCGGAGGAGTTGGAGCAGGCGCGCACCGGCTGGGCGGAAGAGAAGGCGGCGCTGGAGCAGCGCAGCAGCGAGAGCGCAGCGTTGGTGGAGACGACAAAGCAGGAACTCGAAGCGCGCCTGGCCAGCGAATGCAAGGGCCTGGAATCGAAGCTGAGCGAGGCCGAAG
>SLOV01000203.1 GCA_007132345.1 Kiritimatiellia bacterium | reverse complement strand
CCACCCGCGTGAGGCCACGTTGCCGCGGCCAATCACGTGACCGCGTGTCGCGGAACGTGACCACGCGGCGCGGCTCACGTGGCAACGGGGGGGACTCACGTCCGTGTAACTCCGCCCTCCAGTGCAAGGGGTACTATGGCTCCGTCGGCGGCGTCGCCCGGAGCGGGAGCTGCAACCACATCAAACTTCGGGGCACAAAGATGCCTCGTTCATGCTTCCAGCATTCGACGACGAAGATGTCGCCCAGCGACTCCACCACAATGGTCGGGTTTTCGCGGTCGTCCAGCCGGTAGTATCGGTTCGGCAACGCGGCTTTGAGCAGCACCCTGCGGCCAAACTGTTCGACGCCCAACTGCCGCGTGAGCACGGATGCCTTTGCGGTTTGTGCCACGCGTTTGGGTTGCCAGCCGAAGGCATTCACGAATTCTTTCAGATCGGAAACGAACAGTTCGGAGAGGTCGAAGGTTCGGACGGTGGCCGTTGTCGGGATATCTTCCCGCGTGAAGGCGGGCAGCTCCGCAAGCCTTCGATCGGCTTCCCGGGAGACAATGTCTGTGTGATTGCTGAAGACGGAGATCGAGGCCTGGAAGATGGCCTCCTCCATCGAGCCGGCTGGTGGGGTCTCGGCTTTGGCAATGGCAACAATCTTCTGTTCGAACCGTCTTTCCAACTCCGCCATGGTGGGCGAATCGTCGGCTTGCGCCAGGCAGGCCAACGCCATGATTCCGAACGAGAGGGATCTTTTCATCGTGTTATCCTCCGCAACAGCGTTTGTATTTCTTCCCTTACGACGAATGAAAAGTTAATTCGGGTCGAGAATGCCGGCGGCGATGAGCCCGGCGGTGATCAGGGCGATGGCGATGCGATAATAACCGAAAAGATTGAGGCCGTGGCTCTTCAAATAGTTGATGAGCCATCGCACGGTCACTGCGGCGGAGACGAAGGCGGCACCGAACCCAACCAGTAGGGGTGTCCAGCCGAACGCCTCGATCATGACTTGGCCGTGGTAGAGGCTATCATAAGCCGTCGAGGCGCAGAGCGTAATCGCTCCCAACAGAAAGCTGAAAATGACGGCGGATTGGAGGCTCAGCCCGACCAGGATCCCCCCAAGAATCGTGACCAGGCTGCGGCTGGTGCCGGGCCATACAGCGATGCACTGCATGAGCCCGATGATCAACGCGCCGGACCAGCGCAGATCGAGCAGGTCTTCACCGCCCCAGTCCTTGTGCTCACGCTTCCATCGGCCCACCGCAAGAATGGCCACGCCGCCCACGAACCAGGCCACCGCGATCGGTTTCACGCCGAAAAGCGCGTCTTTAATGAGGCGATGCGCCGTTAACCCGAGAAAGGCGGCGGGCAGGAAGGCCAGGATCAGGTTGGTGGCAAGACGCAGGCCCTTGGGATCTTTGCCGAGGAAGCCGAAGAGCATCCGCTTGAAGAAACCGAAGTAGAGACCGATGACGGCGAAAATCGCGCCCGCCTGAATCACGATGGCATAGGCATCCGCGGCGTCCTTTTCGTCGGGATGCACGCCGATGCCCATGAGGCGTTGCAGCACAATGAGGTGGCCGGTGGAACTGACGGGCAGGTATTCGGTAATCCCCTCCACGACGCCAAGGATGAGAGACTGGCCAAGCGTCATGCCTCTGGGCGCTGATTCGGGTACCGCCGCCTCCGGGGCTTCGGCCCATGCCGGTGTGGCGCAGAGCAGAACAGCCAGTAGGGGAAGAAGGCAGCGGAGTGTTTTAGGCGATAGGGGGTGTGTCATTAGAATACCTTCAGTTTGGGGAGGTCTTGAATGTCTACGATTCCGACGACCTTCCGGTGCTCATCGATGACCAGCAGATCGTCGATGTTGTGTTCTTCGAAGAGTTTGAGCGCCTCCACGGCCAGGTCGCCATGGCGCACTGTGACAGGGTCGGGCGTCATGAACTGTTCGATGGTCGCGGCGGCTGGGCTGACTTCATTAAAGAGGTGGCGCCGCAGGTCCCCGTCGGTGAGGATGCCGAGAAGCCGGTCGTTCTCGTCGACAATCGCCACGGCGCCGGACTTCTTGCGGGTCATGGCCTCGACGGCTTCGCGAACGGGTGTGCCGGGGAGGACAATGGGCAGTCGATCCGACGTGCGCATGATATCCTCCACGCGCAGGAGCAGGCTGCGGCCGATGGCGCCGCCAGGATGCAGTTTGGCATAGTCTTCCTGACGAAAGCCCCGTGCGTCGAGCAGCACCATGGCAAGGGCGTCGCCCAGCGCCAGGGTGGCGGTGGTGCTGGCGGTGGGCGCCATATTGAACGGGCAGGCCTCGCGCGGCACGGCAATCGAGAGCGCGACATCGCTACGCCGCGCCAACTGGCTCCCGGCATCGGCCGTGAAGCAGAGAATGGCCGCGCCAATACGCCGGGCAACGGGGAGCAGGTGGAGTAGCTCATCGGTTTCCCCGCTATAGCTGATCGCCAGCAGCACATCGTTCGGGCCCAGCACGCCAAGATCGCCATGCATCGCCTCGGCGGGGTGCAACGTCACGGCTGTGGCCCCGGTGCTGGTGAGCGTGGCGGCGATCTTCTGACCGACGTGCAGATTCTTGCCGATCCCCGTGATGACGATCTTGCCGCCCGCCTCGATGCGGCGAAGGACGAGCTCCACCGCGCTGGCCCAGTGTCCGTCCAGGTTCCGGCTCACCTGGCGGAGACCCTCCATCTCGATCTCAATGACTTCCTGTGCGCGCTTCAAATAATCCATGTCGTGGCTCTTCAGAGACTCCCCGGTTGAAAGAAATGACGCGTTTACACGATTCTTGGCGGAAAGCGAACCGGGAAATGCGCAGAAAGTCTTGCCGGAAATCGCGCAAGACAGGGATAAAAGACTCCGAATGAACTATTTGCAAACGATCGAAGTTGTCTGCCCCTTTTGCTGGGAGCCCGTGGTCCTCGCCGTCGACACGAGCGGTGGCGAGCAGAGCTATGTCGAAGATTGCACCGTCTGCTGTCGGCCCATGAACATCCGCGTGGAGATCGGGGCGAACGGCGAGGCGAACGTGCAAGCTGAATGCTGAACAAGACCGGAGGGTCAGCGCCCGCCGCGCCGTCGGCCGCCACCCCACAGGCTCTGGTAGAGAGGCCGCAGGGACGTCAGATCGTTGACCTGATTCAGATACTCGACGAACTCCCAGGCTTCCTGTTCGTTGTAGCCGAAGGCGACGGCAAGGCTGTGGAACTCCCTGTCGCGCTCCGTCTCCAGCATGGGGCCAAGGCGGCTCAGATTCTGCATGAGATCCCGGCGCATTTCGCGGCGCTCGTCACGGCTGAGATCCTCAGCGTCGATCGATTCCGCCAGCACCCAGGTGTCTTCAATGATCTGTGCCATTTCTTCGTAGGTTTGTTGCGAGTCGGCCCCAACCCAGGGGCGATCACGTGCGAAGAGGAACTCCGACTTATCCTCCAGTGCGCCCTGGAGCCGTTCTCTTGCCTCGGCGCGACGTTGCATAATCGCTTCGTAGCGATCCGGATCGTTTTCGCGCAGGTTTTCGACCCAGTCCCGTGCCGGAGTCGGCGCCTCATCCTGGGCGGGTACTGGCTCCGGGGCGGGCGCGGATGCCGTGGCGATCTGAGCCTGCAGGGATCGAATCGAGGTTTCCCGCTCGAAAAGGGTTCCCTCCAACTCCGAGATCCGTGCCCGCAGGGCTGCCAACTCGCCGTCCGTCTCCGGTGCGTCGTGAACAGTTTCCGATGCGGCGATCGGTTCCCGTTGGGGCGTTTGTGGGGTAGGTTCCGACTCGTCTTGCTGCACATCGGCCAAGGTCGCCTGCAATGACGAAACCTCCGATTCCGCACGAGCGGCACGGCCGCGTTGCTGAAGCCCGAAGGCGAGTGAGCCGCCTGCAAGCGCAAGCAGTAGAACTGGAGTTATCAGGGATCGCGTTTTCATTTTTGCATCATACGGTTGTTCGGGGCGAAACTCAAGCTGGTCGGTCTGACGTGGGGCAATTCTCCGTATGGCCCTTGCCGCCTGAAGGCGGGACTACAAACGGGCGAAAACCCGGCGAAGACCCGTTCGCAGTACCTGCTTCAGCCGGCCCGAAAAACCCCTTCCGGGCCACCCGCAGAATTGCTCTCTGGCGTGGGCAGGGTGCTGGCGGTCTTGCGCACGCTGACCCGCTCGAAGAAGTGTTTCTGTTCCGTCTTTTCGCGCGCGGGACCGTCGCCCTGCCGAATCCATTGAACGACGAAGAGCCGTGTTTCGCCGCGTAACAGCCGCGCCCGAATCTCCAGATGGGGCCGCTCGGCCGATTCCCGCCCCGAGATATGAAGGTCCATGACGGCCACGCCATCCAGCCACTCCATCGGCGTTGTCGTTACGGAAGGTGCACGCAACGTGCTGCGGCTATTGCGAATGAGCCGCTCCGCGTACGGGCGCGGAGACAGATCCTGCGGCGCTTCGTGGACTTGTAGCGAAATCATTTCGGTCCACGCCTCCGCCGACTGTCCAGGCGGCACCCACTCGGTAATTTTGATATCGCCCTCGCCGCGGTAGGCGGCCAGCACCCAGTCGGAGGGCAGGGCGACTTCCAGCCGTTCCGAAATCTCCGCTGCGCCGACGCACCAGGCCGAGAGCGCAAGAACACAGGCAAGCATCCGTTTCATTGCAACTCCTCCTCACACCGATGAAAAGCGTAGCACAATGCGGTTGATGCGTCATGTGGTTTCCCCCTTCTTTTCCGCGTGACGCCGCCCGCACGCCCACCACAAAGTACACCCATGTCAGCGGCATCATCCCTCTTTCCCTTCCTCAAGCGCTGCCTGCCCTCTGCCCTCAAACTGAGACTGAAAGCATGGCTCGATCCGGAAATCGCGACGCCGCGCGACCTCCGGTACTGCTATCGCCTCCTCCTCGGACGCGCCCCAGACCGAGAAGGCTGGGAGGCACACATGGCCTCTATCCGGGGCGGCGCCATGACGCGGAGCCGCCTGGTGCGCACCTTCCTGGACAGCGCTGAGTTCCGGAACCGCGTGGCCGCCGAAGCGGACCACATATCGGAAGGAATGCGCGTCGAGCTGCCCACATTCGCGATCTACGTGCGTGAAGCGGAATCGGCCATCGGCCGCGCCATTTGTGAGCAACGGGTCTACGAGCCGGAAGTACAGGCCGCTTTCGAAATGGTGCTTCGTCCCGGCATGACCGTTGTCGATGCAGGGTGCAACATCGGCTATTTCACCCTCCTGGCAGCCCACAAGGTGGGTGAATCGGGCCGCGTTCTGGCCTTCGATCCCAGCCCCATCAACTGCCGTCTGTTGCGAAAAAGTGCTCAGGAAAACGGATTCCCACATGTGCACGTTCGGGAACAGCCACTTGGGGACCGCGAGGCGCGCTATGCGTTCTTCGAACAGAACGGGAACGGCATGCTTCTGGACCTCGAAACGCATCCGAACGCCGCCGGGTGGGATGCGCTTCTGACGACGGCCATTCTAGACGAACTCCTCCGTGAGGCCGGGCCCGTACACGTCATCAAATTGGATGTCGAAGGTGCGGAGTACCGCGTCTTTCGCGGTGCCCGGCGCATCATCGAGACGCATCGTCCCGTGCTCATCACCGAATTCGCGCCCGGTGCGCTCGAACAAGTCTCCCGGGTCGCGCCGGAAACCTACCTGGAAGAGTGCCGCGCCCTCGACTATCGGATCTTTATTCTCGAACCGGACAAGCCGCCTGGCCGATTCTCCGGCGACGGCGCTGAATGGGTCCGGCTTTGTCGGCGCCGCAAAGTCGACCACCTGAATCTTCTCCTGGCGCCACCATGGCTTGACGCGTTCGGCGCATCCTGAGACGCTTCAACGTGTTGCTGGCCGGTCGCTCTCGACTTGCCGCGGCTTAAGTGGAGGGCTTGTTCATGAATCAAAAGCGTAATCGCTCGGGTATCGGTGGAGGAGGATCCTCCCGTGCGCCGAATATTCCGGTCTGGCTGTCCGGTGCCCTTGTCTCCGGCCTGATCGTTGCGATCATTGTGGCGTGGGGACTGTCGACCTGCATCTACACGGTCCAGCCGGAAGAACGCGCGGTGGTCAAGCGGTTTGGAGCCGTCATCAAGATCACCGATCCCGGGCTGCACTTCCGGCTCCCCTTCGGCATCGATGAAGTGCAGCACGTTGCCACTGAGCGGGTCCTGAAGGAAGAATTCGGATTCCGCACCCAGGACACACGCGGCGCCCGCACCACCTATAGTGCCAAGTCGTTCGAAGACGAGTCACTCATGCTCACCGGCGACCTGAACGTCATCGATGTCGAGTGGGTGGTGCAGTACCGCATCAACGACCCGATCAAGTTTCTCTACTCCATGCGCTCGCCCACCCAGACGTTGCGCGATATTTCCGAATCCGTCATGCGCCGCGTGGTGGGGAACCGGCTGGGTTCCGATGTCCTCACGGTCGGGCGTGTCGATATTCAGATGCAGGGCCGCGAAGAGATTCAGCAGATCATGGATCGCTACGATGCAGGCATCCACATCATCACAGTAGAACTTCAGGACGTTGTGCCGCCGCCCGCCGTTCAGCCCGCCTTCAATGAGGTCAACGAAGCGAGGCAGGAACGGGAGCGAATGATTAACGAGGCCCAGAAGCAGGTGAATCAGGAGTTGCCGCGGGCGCAGGGGCAGGCGCTACGGACCATTGCAGAGGCCGAAGGCTACGCCGCTGAACGGGTGAACCGGGCCCTCGGCGAAAGTGCCCGCTTTTCGGCTGTCCTGGCCGAATACCGGCAGGCGCAGGAAGTCACACGCGCCCGCCTCTATCTCGAAACGATGCAGGAGGTGCTGCCAAATATCGGGCAGATCCTGGTGGTGCAGGGCGACCAGATCGGCCCGCTCCCCTTGCTGAACCTCGGCCAGAACGCCCCGGAGGTACGCCCATGAAGTCCATCATCTTTCTGCTCATCCTGGCCATCGGTGCCGTCTTCGCCGGTACCTGCCTCTTTGTCCTCGACGAAGCCGATCAGGCCATTCTCGTGCAGTTCGGCGAGCCGCGGGGCGACATCATTTCGAAACCAGGGCTGAACTTCAAAACCCCATGGCAACAAGTGCGGCGCTTCGATAAGCGCCTCCTGAACTGGGACGGCGATGTGACGCAGATCCCGACCCTCGGCCGCGAGTTCATCCTCGTCGACACAACGGCCCGCTGGCGCATCGAGGATCCCTTGCAGTTCTTGCGAAGCGTGCGCGACGAACTCGGCGCGCGCAGCCGTCTGGACGACATCATCGATTCCGTTGTTCGTGATATGGTCTCTTCCACGGAGTTAGAGGAAATCATCCGTTCCCAGGACTGGAGCGTAGATGTTGATGAATTGGAAGACCCGTCCCTGGCGGAACGCGACGATCTCGACTTGAAGCAGAAACCCAAACTCGGGCGCGAATTGCTCGAGCAGGAAATTTTGCAACGCGCCCGGCGCCTCATGCCCGAACTGGGCATTGCGCTCAACGACGTGCGGATTAAACGCGTGAACTATATCGACTCCGTCCGCCGCCAGGTCGAAAGCCGCATGATTGCCGAGCGTCAATCCATCGCGGAGCGATTCCGCTCCGAGGGGCAGGGCCGCGCCCAGGAAATCCTCGGTGACATGAGCCGCGAGCTGCAGTCGATTCAATCCGATGCCGCCCGGCAGGCGGAAGAGATTCGCGGTCGCGCCGATGCCGAAGCCACCCGCATTTATGGTGAAGCCTTCGGCGAGGACCCGGAGTTCTATGCCTTCTTCCGTACGCTCGAAACCTATCGAAGGCTCGGCAAGAACAGTACCTTGATGCTCCGTGCCGATTCCGATTTCTTCCGCTACCTCGAACAGTCCCAGGCCGAGTAACTCTTGATTTGACGCCGCTCTCCGACGCAGGGCATAACAAACGCATCCTGTCTGCCCCTGGCGGTCGCAGCCCCCCGCCTCAACAAAACTGAAGGAGTTCCCCGTGTCCCAGGATCGTTCCGTGCCTCCCGCCTCACCGGCCCCCGCGTTGGGTGACGGTATCCCCCGCATTGTCATCGTCATCGTGGCCGTCTACGCCGCCGTCCAACTGCTCGCCGACATCGCCAGCCTCAAGATCGGCGTGGTCTTCGGACTGGCCGTCGATATGGGCACGTTTATCTATCCCGTCACCTTCACCCTTCGCGATCTCGCCCACAAGGTTCTGGGCCGCAAAAACGCCCGCGTCCTGATTGTCTCCGCTGCCTTCATCAACCTCGCGTCGGTCCTCTACCTGATCGGTACCGCCCGCGTCCCCAGCGACGAAGGCTGGGGCCTCGGCGCCGAATACGCCGCCATCTTCACCCCGATCTGGCGCATCGTCATCTCCTCCATTGTCGCCCAGATCGTCAGCCAACTCGTCAACACCGAGGTCTACCACTGGTTTCTCAGCCGCATCACACGCCGCCACCAGTGGCTCCGCTCCCTCGTCAGCAACACGGTAAGCATTCCCCTCGACAACCTCATTTTCGTTCTCGGCGCCTTCGGCTGGGCCATGCCGTGGGGCACCGTCTGGGACATCTTCCTCTTCAACCTCATCGTCAAATACGTGGTCATGTGTTTCAGCATTCCGCTCATCTACCTGACCCGCTACGACCTCGACTGAGCAACCCGCGCGTTTCAACCTGGGTTGAAGAAGTTTCAACCTGGGTTGAAGAGACCGCGTGGCGCCTATTTTCTTCGTTTCGGCCGTAGCCCATTCGTCATGAACGGGTTACGCGCCATCTCCTCGTGCGTCCATCATGTCTTGGCACGGACCCTGCCTATAGGGATTCCGCAAACCGAGAGCCCCGCCAACGAAGAGCGGGGAAAGCGCTGACACAAGACAGGAGGAGACAATGAAGAGACTGCTGACAATCACGATGATGAGCGCGGGTCTGGCCGCCACCGGCGTCGGCTACTGGATGGCCGGGCCCGATCCGATTCCCGGAGGCGTCTTGACGATGCCCAGCACAGAGCCCGCTTTGGAGCGAGTCGAGTACGACCCCACAACCGGGCGCCTCGACGTGGTGCTGGTGTCCGGGCGCGTCTGCGAGTTCGCGGACGTTCCGCCCGAGGTCGTGGAGCGGCTGCTCGACGTGGAAGACCACGCCACCTGGTTCCTGCGCGTTCTGCTCGCGGAGTATCCGCTGGTGAGATTGGGGGTGGCGCCATGAAGACAGGTAACACGCGGTCGTTTCGATCCAATCCTCAGCGCAAGAACGCGGCATCGGACCGGAAGAATCCATTTCGCAATCGGGAAAGTGAAGCAGCACAAAACGAAGGGAGTGAAGTCATGGCCTCATATAATCGAGTGGTACTGATGGGCAATCTGACGCGGGACGTGGATCTGCGTCGCACCTCCGGCGGCACGCCGGTGGCCGACCTGGGGTTGGCGGTCAACGAACGGTTCCGCAATAAGGAAGGGGAGCAGGTGGAATCGACCTGTTTCGTCGATGTGGTGGTCTGGCAGCGCCTGGCGGAGGTGTGCGGCGAGTATCTGCACAAGGGCTCGCCGGTGATGGTGGAGGGGCGCCTGCAGTTGGACCAGTGGAAGACCGACGACGGCGAAAGGCGTTCGCGCCTGCGGGTACGTGCCGAGCGTGTGGCCTTTCTGCCCGCCGGCAAGCGCGAGTCCTCGGGCGAACGCGAGCGCGAGCCCGAAGCCGCGTATCACCGTTAATGAAAAACTCGGCCCGGCGTTCGGGGTGCGGTT
>SLOV01000333.1 GCA_007132345.1 Kiritimatiellia bacterium | reverse complement strand
GATGTTGCGGGCGAGGCGCTGAGCGAGTTAGATGCACGGCATCGGAGCTGGGCCTGGCAATTCGGTCACACGCCGCCGTTCGAGTATCGGGATGGAGGGGGGGCGCGGATTGCCGTGGAGCGCGGCAAAGTTACCCGAGTCGAGGGGGTGGCGGCGGGCTCACGCTGGCGGGTGGGGGACCAGTTTGATGCATAAATGCGAGCCACGGGAGCTGGAAGCTCCCGCTACTCTATTGGGGCATTCGTACAGCGTGAGAGAAGGGTAGCTTCCCCAAAGTAGCGGGAGCATCCTGCTCCCCCTGGCCCGTCGAACGGTGGTTGCGTCGAGCCCCGGCATCGCCTAGCTTGTTGGGGTCAATCGGAGAAACGGAATCACGTGAGAATTGTCGATCGCTATCTCAGTCGGGAGCTTCTGCTCTCGTTTGGTCTTGCCGCGCTGGTGCTTACCTTTTCCATGTGTATCGGCTCGGTGGTCAGGGCCGTCGACTACCTGGCGCGCGGGGTTGCGGGGGAGATCCTTTTTAAGGTGTTCATCTTCATCCTCCCGTACATGCTGACCTTCACGATCCCGATCAGCCTGCTGACCGCGGTGTTGCTGCTGTTCAGTCGCTTGTCGACGGATGGCGAGCTGACCGCCATGAAGGCGAGCGGTCTGAGTATGTGGCAGATCGCGGCGCCGGTTCTGCTCATTTCCATCGCGCTCTCCGGCATCTGCCTCTGGATCAACTGGGCGTTGGCGCCACGCAGCCATTATGCAAGGGCGGAGTTGCTGGCCGGTGCCGACCTTGGCAACCCGGTCGAACTACTGGACGAGGGCCGATGGAATCGCGATATCCCGGGCCTTTTGATCTATATCGGGTCTCGCAGCGGCGAGCGGATCCGCAATGTCATCCTGCACGAAGTGGGGCGAGGTGGCTTGCAACGCGCCACGCGCGCGAAATCGGGTACCCTGAATTTCGAGCCGGAAACACACGAGCTGGTGGTGACGCTGTACGATGTACGGATCGATGAGCCGCGCCGGCCTGGAGATTCGGAGTCAGCCCGTTACATCTCGACCGACGAGTATACCGAGCGCATTGATATCAGCGCCATCTCCCGGTCTGGTACGGCGCGCAAGAAGCTTCGGAACTATACGGTGGAGGAGCTGGTGGGTTCCCTGCGCGATGTGAGAAAAGAGTTCCCGCACTTGCCACCCGAAGATCTGGAGATGGAGCGCATGGCGTTGATGGTGGAGTTGAACCAGCGGGTTACGCTCTCTGTCTCTTGTTTCGCTTTCTCGCTGCTGGGCATCGGGCTGGGGATCCGGTCGCGGCGCAAGGAGACCTCGATCGGCATCGGGATCAGCCTGCTGGTTGTCTTCTTCTACTACTTCTTCATCATTCTCGCGCAGTCGTTGGTGCACCGGCCGTTTCTTCGGCCCGACCTCATTCAATGGTTCCCGATCATGGCCGCCCAGGCCTCGGGATTCTGGCTGCTCTGGCAGCGAAATTAACTCCGATCTACGACTTGACACCCGTATGCGGATTTCTGAATACTCTGCGCATCCGGCAGGGGTGCGTGGGTCAGCGCATCCAGCGTTATCGGATGGGTACAACAAACAAACAGGAGGTTGAAATGCGTGTGTGGAGAAATCGCAGGACGCGTGGGTTGGGTGGTGCCGTTGCCGTGCTTGTAGCGGCAACGATGATGGCGGCGCCGTCTTCCGTTGAGGCGGTTCCCCTTTCGTTTGCGGATGGGGAAGTTACCGGCAGCCTGGACACGACGATATCGGCGGGCATCTCGGTGCGTACCGGGAGCCGGGACGATAATCTGATTGGGCGCGCCAATCGCGGCACGGCCAATTCGATCAACTACGACAACGGCAATCTCAACTACGACCGCGGCGATATTTTCTCCGCACCGTTGAGGCTGACGCAGGAGCTGGACCTCAATTACGAGAATTACAGCTTCTTCGGGCGGTACACGGCTTTCTACGATTTCGCGATCATGGAGCAGAGCCTGCGCCGGCGCGACCCCATCACCGGACAGCGCGTGGAATTCAGCGACTCGGCGAAGCGGCACTCCGGCCGCGATATCCGGCCGCTGGACATTTACGCGACGGGCGATTTCGACATCGGCGATGCCCGCCTGACGCTGCGCGTCGGCAACCAGGTGGTGAGCTGGGGCGAGAGCACCTTCATTCAGAACGGCATCAACACCATCAACCCCGTCGACCTTGCGGTGCTCCGCACGGCTGGCGCGGAATTGCGCGAAGGCCTGAAGCCGGTGCCGATGATCAATGCCAACATCAGCCTTACCGACCGCTTCTCGGTGGAGGGCTTCTATCAGTTCGTCTTCCGCCACACGGAAATCGAGCCCGAAGGTACGTTCCTTTCCTCGAACGATTTCGGCGGCCCGGGCGGCAATATGGTCTTTCTCGGATTCGGCAACCCGCTGGTCCCGGACAGCCCCCTGGTCTTCGGTCAGGCGGCGAATGCGCCTTTCGGCGTAGCCGTGCAACGTGGCGCCGATCGCGATGCGAAGGACCAGGGCCAGTTCGGCGTCGCCTTCCGCTATTTCGAGCCGCGCCTCAACGATACCGAGTTCGGCTTCTTCTGGACGCGCCTGCACAGCCGCCTGCCGCTCCTCAGCGTGCAGACCGGCACGCCGGAAGGGCTGGCGAGGGGCGACTTTGCCTCTTCGTCGGAATACTTCCGTGAGTTCCCCGAGGGGCTGCACACCCTGGGCGTGAGCTTCAACACCTCCATTCCGGCCTCCGGCACCGCGTTGCAGGGCGAACTCTCTTATGCCATCGACCGCCCGCTGCAGATCGACGAAGTGGAACTGCTCTTCGCCGGCTTTACGCCGCTGGCGCAGGTCAACCCTGACCTCCGCATCTTTGGCGCGAACGGCGTCGGGGTCTTCGGGTTCGACGAGAAGATCCAAGGCTACAAAGAAAAAGATGTGATCCAGTACCAGACCACGGCCACCCACGTCTTCGGTCCGCGCATGGGCGCCGACCAGTTTGTGGCGCTTGCCGAGGCCGGATTCACCTGGATCCCGGACCTGGAGAGCAAGGACGATCTGCTGTATGACGTGCCCGGCACCTACACGCATGCCAATCCGCTCTTCACGGCGGCAGGCATTCAGCCGGCCACCACGCCCAAGAGCCAGTTCGCCGACGACTTCTCATGGGGCTATCGCGCCGTGGCGCGCGCCGAGTACAGCGACGTCTTTGCTTCGGTGAATCTCGCGCCGCAGATCGCCTTCTCGCACGACGTCAACGGCAACTCGCCCGGCCCCGGTGGCAACTTCATCGAAGGCCGCAAGGCCGTCACCCTCTCGCTCACCGCGGATTATCTCAACGACCTCCGCGCCACGATCGCCTATTCGAACTTCTTCGATGGCGGCGTGAACAACCAGTTGAAGGACCGGGACTTCCTATCCTTCACCGTCAGCTACGCCTTCTAAGCGCCAACGCAAATAGATAAGGAGAGACCCCATGGCAACAAACGCGACAGCTCGAAAACTCACCCTGACACTGGCAATCGCCGTTTTCGGGGCGACGCTGCCCGGTCGGGCCGCGGTCTCTCCTGAAGAGGCAGCCCGCCTGCGCGACGACCTGACCCCAATGGGCGCGGTGCGGGCCGGTAACGAAGATGGCACCATTCCGGCGTGGGAGGGCGGCATTACAGAGCCGCCCCCCACGTACCGGCCTGGTTCGCATTACACCGATCCGTTCGCGGACGACGAACCACTCTTCACCATTACCGCAGAAAACATGGAGGAATACCGCGACCGCCTGACGGCCGGGCAGATCGCCATGTTTGAGCGCTATCCCGACACCTGGCGCATGCCGGTCTATCCCACACGCCGGTCCGCCGCCTATCCAGAGCGGATCTACGAGGCCACCATCGCCAACGCGACCACCGCCGAATTGACCCCGGAAGGCTGGGGGGTGCGCAACGCCAGCGAAGGCATTCCGTTCCCCATTCCGCAGAATGGTCTCGAATGCATCTGGAACCACCTGATGCGCTATCGCGGCAAAACCGTGGACCGGCTCGTGGGGCAGGTGGCGCCGACACCCGGCGGGGCCTACTCGCTCGTCATGCTCGACGAAAAAGTCATCTGGGCCTACCAGCAGCCCGGTGCCACCATCGAGAGCATTCAAAATCGTCTGGCCTACTTCCTGCAGACGGTCACACAGCCGCCGCGCCTTGCGGGCCGCATTCTGCTGGTACACGAGACACTCGATCAGACCGCCGAGCCGCGCATGGCCTGGGTCTATAACCCCGGCCAGCGCCGGGTACGCCGCGCCCCGAACGTGGCCTATGACAATCCCGGCACCGCGTCGGACGGCCAGCGCACCAACGACCAGACCGATATGTTCAACGGCGCGCCCGACCGCTACGACTGGCGGCTCGTCGGCAAGGCAGAGCGCTTCGTGCCGTACAACAACTATCGCCTCCACTCCAGTGACGTCCGCTATGCGGACCTGATCCAGCCGGGACACATCAACCCCGAATACATGCGCTACGAGTTGCATCGTGTCTGGGAGGTCGAGGCCACCCTGCGCGAAGGCATCAGCCATATCTACGGCAAGCGCTACTTCTACATCGACGAAGACAGTTGGCAGATCGTTGCTGTGGACCAGTACGACCGCCGCGGCCAGCTCTGGCGCGTCTCGGAGGCCTATACGATCAATTACTACGACCAGCCCCTGATCTGGGAAACCCTGGCGTGCCATTACGATCTGCAGAACGGGCGCTACCTCGCCTTCGGTCTCAGCAACGAGGGAAGGGTGATTCGGTTCAACACCGATATGAGCACATCCGACTTCACGCCCGAAGCGCTTCGTCGGCTGGGCCGCCGGTGATGCCATAAGCCCGGAATCTCCGCCATGGGCCTTCCCCGTGCGTTGAACATTGTCCCGCTGCGACAGGCCGTCGGCGCGCTCCTCGTTGGGGTGGGGCTTTCCTGCCCCGCACCCGCCGTGCAGGTGCCCGACTTTGTACGGGGCATCGGTGAGACAGCGGTGCAAACCCCGCTCGCCGCGCGGTCCCTCCTCATCGACGTCAAGGCCGTCGACGGTCTGGCCATTGCGGTGGGCGAATATGGGCATGTGCTGGTCTCGCACGATGACGGCGAGACCTGGACGCAAGGCGATGTGCCCTTTCGTGCGCTGCTCACCGCGGTGGCCCGCACCTCGGAGAATGCCTGGCTGGCCGTCGGTCACGATGCACTGATTCTCCGCAGCGAAGACGACGGCCGCACCTGGGAGACGATGTACCGGGATATCGACCTGGACACGCCCTTCTTTTCGGTCTGGGCGGGGCCCGACGGGCGCGCCATCGCCATTGGCGCCTATGGGCTCAGCCGGGTCAGTCACGACGACGGGCGCACCTGGAGCGAAGAGATCATCGACGAGGACGAATCACACCTCTTCGGCATCAGCGAGGCACCGGATGGCACCCTCTATGTGGCCGGCGAGTTCGGTGTCATCTACCGCTACGACGCCGAGGACGACGAATGGCTGCCGCTCGACTCCCCCTATGAAGGCACGCTGTTCGATGTGCTCGCCCTCGAGAGCGGCGCGCTGCTGGTCTATGGACTGCGCGGCAATCTCTTCCGCTCCGAGGACGAAGGCGAGACCTGGGAACGCGTTCAGACCGACACCAACACCGGGCTCTTCCATGGCACGCAGGCGCCCGACGGGCGCGTCATCCTGGTGGGGCAGGGCGGAGCCGTGCTGGTCAGCGATGACGACGGGCGGAGTTTCCAGGATCGCGGTCCCGATACCCTCGACTTGATCAGCGCGGCAGCGCTGCTTCCCGACGGGCAACTATTGACTGTTGGGGAGCAGGGCGTGCGGCGGATCTCGATTCGCGAAGGAGCCCGCAGGCCATGAGCGTCGTCAACAACCTCGAATCCATGCTCTTCCGCCACCGCCGGGTGGTGCTTGCCATCTTTGCGCTTGGCACCGTTTTCATGGCCTGGAAGGCGACCGGCCTCTTCATCGATGCCGGGTTCGAAAAGCTGCTGCCGCTCAAGCACCCCTTCATGCAGACCTTCCTGGAGTATCAGCAGGAATTCGGCGGCGCCAACAAGCTCCTTGTGGCCGTGCGGGCCAAAGAGGGGGATATGTTCAGCCCCGCCTTCTTCGATACGCTGCGCAAAGTCACCGACGAGGTCTTCTTCCTGCCGGGCGTCAATCGCGGCACAGTCACCAGCATCTACACCCCGAACGTACGCTTCATCGAGATCGTCGAGGGCGGCTTTACCGGCGGTAATGTAATCCCGGCCGATTTTCAGCCCACCCCGGAAATGCTCGAGCGGGTGCGGGAGAATATTCTCAAGTCCGGCACAGTCGGGCGGCTGGTCGCGAACGATTTCACCGCGGCCATGGTGAATGCGGAGCTGCTGGAGATCGACCCCGCAACCGGCGAACGGCTCGACTATCTCGAAGTGGCCCGATTGCTCGAAGAGAAAATTCGCGATCCGTTCGTGAGCGACGAAATCGACATTCACATCATCGGTTTCGTCAAATCGCTCGGCGAAATCGCGGAAGGCGCCGGCAGCGTGGTCCTCTTCTTCGGGATTGCGTTCGTCATCTCTTTCTTCCTGGTCTACTTCTTCTCCCACTCCTTCCGGCTCACCGTCCTGCCGCTGGCCTGTTCCGTCATCGCGGTGATCTGGAACCTCGGGCTGCTGGTCCTCTTCGGCTTCGGGCTGGACCCCATGTCCTTGCTGGTGCCATTTCTGGTCTTCGCCATTGGCGTCTCGCACGGCGTCCAGATGATCAACGCCTTCTCCTCGTCGGTCTTTGACGGCGGCGACGGCATGGCCTCGGCCCGCTTCGCCTTCCGCCAGCTCATCGTGCCGGGCAGCGTCGCGCTGCTCAGCGACACGATCGGGTTTCTCACGCTGCTGCTCATTCAAATCGGTATCATTCAGGAACTCGCCATCGCCTCCACACTCGGGGTCCTGGTGATTCTCTTCACCAACCTCCTGCTGCTACCGGTGCTCTTGTCCTATGTACACGTGAAGGAGAGCTACCGTCAGCGATTGTTGCGCGGCGCCCGCATGAAGGAACTGCTTTGGCACCCGCTCTCCTGGTTTGCCGACCGGCGGATCGCCGTTTTCGTGCTGCTGGCCGCCGTCGGGCTCACGGCATGGGGCTTGGTCGAGGGGCGCAACCTGAAGATCGGCGACTTGCATGAAGGCGTTCCCGAATTGCGGGAAACGTCTCAGTACAACCAGGATGCCGCCATCATCACCGACCGGTTTTCGATCGGCGTCGACATCATTACCACCATCGTCGAGACGGTCCCCAACGGATGCATCGAATATGACGTGATGACGAAAATCGACGAATTCGCCTGGTTCATGTCGAACGTGGAGGGTGTGCAGTCGACGATCTCGATGCCCCAGGTGGCGCGCGTCATCAATGCGGGCTGGAACGAGGGCAGCCCCAAATGGAGGGTATTGCCGCGAAACCCCGACACCATGGTGCAGGCGGTCGCTTCCATCGACACCGCCACCGGGCTGCTGAACGAGGATTGCAGCGTCATGCCCGTCATGATCTTTACAAGGGACCATAAGGCGGAGACGATCGACCGCGTCGTCGCGGCCGTCAATGCCTTCGCGGCGGAGCACGACAGCGAGCGGCACACCTTCCGCCTTGCCACCGGCAATGTCGGCGTCATGGCATCCGCGAACGACGTGGTGCGAAACGCGCAGTTCCCGATGCTGGCTTATATCTACCTGGCCGTCATCATCCTCTGCATCCTGGCGTTCCGCTCCGTGCGTGCCACGCTCTGCATCGCCATTCCGCTCGGCATCGTTTCCATCCTCACTTATGCCTTGATGAGTCTGCTGGAGATCGGCTTGAAAGTGCCGACGCTCCCGGTCACCGCGCTCGGTGTTGGGATCGGTGTCGACTACGGCATCTACATCTTCAGTGGGTTGAAGCGTTATCTCGATCAGAAGATGCCGCTCAAAGAGGCCTATTTCCAGACCTTACGCATCACCGGCAATGCCGTGCTGGTTACTGGCCTGACCCTTGCCGTGGGCACCAGCACCTGGATTTTCTCGCCGCTCAAGTTCCAGGCCGATATGGGCATACTTCTCACCTTCATGTTCCTGGGCAACATGATTGGCGCTTTGCATCTGTTACCGGCCCTCACCGCCTTCCTGTTACCTGGCGCCGCGAAATCCGACGCCAACGCGGCGCCGCCCGAACAACAAGCCGATTGAGGGACGATGCTCCCCCTGATCGCGCTCCCAAGCAGCACGGCCACAGATCGTGGCCTGTATTTGAACCCGGGTCCCAAGTTAGGGGAACGTGCGCATAACCAGTTAATACCGGGCAAAAGGGAACGTTCCCTTTTCCCGGTCGACTTGAGAAAATCCGCGCAATCCATTGCGAATGAGATTGCTACATCTCCGCCCCTCTGTTAATCTCCCCGCAACAATAAGGGCACGAGACCCCTCAATCCGGCCCCTTTGCCGGGAAAAGGGAACGTTCCCCTAAATCATGTTCGGCAGGAGACGAGATGACAGACAAAGACACTCTCCATGTGAAATGGCCTTGGGAGATGATCTGGATCGAGTATGCCGGCGAGATTATTGCCCAGATCAAGGCGGATCTTCCGCCCGATCACGAAATGCGGAAGCACAAGATCTTTCCAGGAATCAAGTGGGAAGGCAGGCCAATCTACATCTTGGATGATGACACGACAGGAGAACGCATACTGATGAATTTTGAGAAGATGAAGAGATGGAAGAAGACGAAATTCAAGGTGCCAACGATGAAGGTCTTCAAGAACCACGCAGAGGTGGCAGAGATGATCGAGCGTGACCATCAGGTGGAGTGTGCAAAGTACAACGACGATGGCACTCTGAAATAGATGCCGAACCAGCCTCTTCACGGTACGTCGCTACTGCGCCGCCCGTGAGAGGCGACGTTCACTAAATGAATGATGAGTGACCACTGGAAACCAGTCCCCAACGACCAGTTCAAGGGCATGAAGGTTGAGCATGCGCCTACAAATGGAGTCGACCTGTTTTGGGAGATCGCCGAAGACTTCATGCAAAGGATCTTCGACCTGACGAAATCGAACGGGCGAAACAGAGACTCAGGGAATAACAGGTTGAAGCGAAGTGACTGCGGCGCCACGGCCGTTTGACTTCGTCGCCCGGTCGGACGAATTGCCAGACGCCGCTGAGCATCCTTGAACCACAGGTGCGGTATAGGCTATAGCCGTGTAATGAGGAATAGCCACCAAGCCCCACTGATCCCTCTGGCATTCGCTGCCACAATGTCACCGACATCCCCTCGGCCTCCATCATGACATACCCGCAAGCCTCACCTTCCAAGCCTCTGATTCTCCGGGAGGAGGATATCGAGAACGCCTTCATCGAGAAGATGCGCAGTCTCAAGTACACCTATCGCCCCGACATCCGTGACCGCGCTGCCTTGGAACTCAACTTCCGCCAGAAGTTCGAGGCACTCAACCGCGTCCGCCTCACCGACAGCGAGTTCCAGCGCCTCCTCGACGAACTCATCACCCCCGATGTCTTCGCTGCCGCCCGCGTTCTGCGCGAGAAGAACGATTTCACCCGCGACGACGGCACCCCGCTTTCCTATACCCTCGTGAACATCCGTGACTGGTGCAAAAACGACTTCGAGGTCGTCCACCAGCTTCGCATCAATACCG
>SLOV01000270.1 GCA_007132345.1 Kiritimatiellia bacterium | reverse complement strand
TCGGCAAACATGAGCAACATATCGGTGACGTTGCTGACGTCCCAATTGGCTAACCGACGGTTAAACGGGGTCCTCCAAAACATCCATTGCATGCTTCGCACATTCCCTACGTCCCATGCCCCGATAGGCTGGTTGAATGGCGAACGTTCGAACATGTTGTTCATGTTGGTCACACTGCCGACATTCCAACTGCTGAGAGGTTGATTGAAGTCGGACTCACTGAACATATATTCCATATTGACCACATTGCTGACGTCCCAGTGGCCAATCGGTTGGTTGAAGTCAGAAGCGCGGAACATAGATGCCATGTTCGTCACACTACTGACGTCCCAGGTGTGAATACCCTCGTCGACCAACCTGGCAAAAAACAGATGACTCATGTCCGTCACCAAGGTCGTACACAAGCAGGTAAGATCTGCACCTTGATCCCTTCTTTCGATGAGCAAATCCCGGTCCACGGCCTCATAGAGTTTTCCATCCAGGTATCCCCGATCCCCGACCTGGGCGGTCGGACATGTGACCATGCCATCTTCCCATTTGAAGACCTGCTGGACCTCCAATAAGGATTCTACATCGGAGAGCAAAGCTGCATGACTGGTTTGCAGCGAATCCAGTTCTTGTACAATCGGTTCGATGACCTCCTGCTGTAGATCCAAGACCTGCTGCTGAAGTGCGGCAATGGCATCGAAGATTTCAGTGAGCGTGTGCATGGTGGGTCCGGGCGGGCGGCCCGGCTCTAAGTCGCCTGCTCTCACGCCAGCAACCGCCAGGATGATCCCCACCAGCATCGCTGACCCTGTCATCGTCCACTTTCCGTTCTTCATCCTGCCTTTTCCTTCTCTGTTATTAATCAGCGTCCCTTTATATCTGCGGACTCAGCATTAAGGACAGGAGCCCCACACGGGCATATTAGATGACCTCAGTCCACTTCCCGCGGAGAAGTTGTTAGGTTCCGAAGCAAATTGCGAGACACACCATCCGGTCAGGTCTTGGTCAAAAGCAGAGGCATTGAAGAACATCCGTTCCATATTCGAGACATTACTTACGTTCCAGGACCCGATCGGTTGGTTGAATGGTGAATTGCTAAACATGTCTTCCATATCTGACACATTGCTTACATCCCAATTCCCTATGGGCTCGTTGAAAGCCGAGTCGGCAAACATGTAATGCATACGGGTTACGCTGCTGACATCCCAGTTGGCCAGCCTATGATTAAATGGTGTCTCCAGGAACATGGAGCGCATAGTCTGCACATTCCCTACATCCCAAGCCCCGATGGGCCGGTTGAATGGCGAGCGTTCGAACATATTGTTCATATTGGTAACACTACCGACATTCCAACTGCTGAGAGGTTGATTGAAGTCGGACGCAGTGAACATGTGTCCCATATGGGTCACATTGCTGACGTCCCAATTGCCTATCGGTTGGTTGAACTGAGAATAAGCGAACATAGATGCCATATTGGTCACATTGCTGACGTCCCAGTTGCTGATATCCTCATTGAATGTGGTAGAAGAAAATAGATGCCGCATATCCGTCACCAGGGTCGTACACAAACAAGTGAGGTCTGCACCTTGATCCCTCCTTTCGATGAGCAAATCCCTGTCCACGGCCTCATAGAGCTTTCCATCCAGGAATCCTTTATCCCCGACCCTCGCGGTCGGGCATACGACGGTCCCATTTTCCCATCTGAAGAGCTGATTGAGTTCCGACAAGGTATCCATATCGGAGAGCAGGCCGGCATAACTGGTTTGCAGCGATTCCAGTTCTTGCGCGATTGGTTCGATGACCTCCTGCTGTAAATCCTCGATTTGCTGCTGAAGTGCGCCAATGGCATCGAAGATTTCTGTCAACGTGTGCATGGTGGGTCCGGGCGAGCGGTCCGGGTCCAACTCGCCCGCTCTCACGCCAGCCGCCGCCAATACAATTCCCCCCAGCATCGCCAACCCCGTCATCGTCCAACCTCGGCGCTTCATCCTGCCATCTCCTTCCCTTTGAGCCATTAATCCGTGATTATATATCGCTCAGCGCATTGATTGCAAGCTTCGGTCGGGATGACAGGCGGGCAAAAGCCGCAAGGGCGCCGTCCGAAATCGACATTGTTATGATTCGTGTTTCATCATCCTTGCACAACGTCAGCCAGCAGGGGCGACGGAGTCGTCCCGGCCTCGTTGGAATTTTATTTCTGAAACATCTCGACAAGGACGCTGACAAGTCGATCCGAAGTTGCGGTGGACAGACGCCCCAGTCTCTTGACCAGCCGAGCCTTGTCGACCGTCCGAATCTGATCGAGTACAATCTGCCCAGCGACCCCTTTGAGTCTAGTTTTACATGAGGCCAGCGTACCCACGTCGTAATTACTCGTCAACGTCGTTTCCCCTGTTTTCGCTTCCGCTCATCCTAGCGTCGGGCCTCTGAGGCGCGCGACAAGCGCGTAGTCAGGAGGCCCGTGTTGGATTCTTAATGGCTGTATGAATACCAGTAGATGCCATCGTCAACCATCTCACCCGAGCTATATGCTGTGTGTGCATCAGATGATCCGCCCTCGCCTTGAGCATACACGTAAATGCCCTCGCTCTTGCTCAGGAACTTGTAGAACGCGATACGAATTCCATGTTCCGACCAGTAGACTACTTGGGGCCGCAGATTCGAAATGGAGGGTGTCCAGTCATCCTCTGGTATTATTGTGCCATGTTTCTTGCGAGTGAGATTCTCCCCCAATTCATCAGGGGGTCGATGTGATGCGACGAGTGCGGCGGCATCAGCACGCAACTGTAATCGAGATTCTGAAATTGCAACCTTTGTGCGCTCAAGAATCGATTGGCAACACCCCGTAGCCTGCCGACGTACTTGGCGAACTTGTCAGGCGCGCGGTCGATAAATACGTGATAGTGGCATGCCATGGACAGCGCCATCGGGTCATCTGGATAGGCGGCGAGCCGCTCTTCGATCAGTATCCCGATTTGCTCGTAATCCTTCGCGCGCCAAGCCGCATCCACCTCGTCGCAGAATGGGTGCGGAGGATACATCACAAATGCCTGCGCTGTTAAACCGAGCGCAAGAATCAGGCTGGATATATACGCTGCTGCTTTCATGTGCGCACCCAACGGTCGGTCTCACGGGCGACGGAGTCGTCCTTTGCAGGCCGATGTTATGCCGCCTTCAGCTTCTGAACTCTCAGGCTCTTTGTCTGTTGCTTTGCCTCCCAAAGATCGTATTGCATCTGCTGATTTAGCCAGCTTTCCGGTGTGGTATCGAACGCCTTGGCGAGGCGGAGGGCCATCTCGGGACTGATTCCGGCACGTCCGTTCAGAATCGACGATAGCGTCTTGCGACTCACGCCCAGCGCTTCGGCGGCATCCGTTACAGAGATCCCCAAGGGGGCGAGGCACAGTTCACGCAGTACCTCTCCGGGATGAGGGGGGGTGTGCATTCTCATTGTTCGTCTCCTCTAATGATAATCTTCGTAGTCAATATGTACGGCGTCCTCGCCATCGAATTGCCAGGTGATGCGCCAGTTCCCGCTAACCATTACCGACCATGTTCCTCTTCGATTGCCCGTCAATTCGTGCAATCGAAGTCCTGGTAAATTCATGTCCTGTGGTGCCGTCGAAGCGTGAAGCCTCGCCAGGATCAAGCGGAGTCGCACCGCGTGTTTTGCTTGAATGCCCGCTTTGCTGCCTTTGGTGAAGTAGCGCTCAAGACCACGGTGCCGAAAGCTCTTGATCATTCTCGTAGCGTAACCTGATGCGTTACGGGTGTCAAGAGGGCATTTCTCGCAGCATAACATGATTTAGGGCAACGTTCCCTTTGCCCGGTATTGCCAAGTTATGCGCACGTTCCCCTAACCCGAAATCCTCACCGCCCGGAGAGAAATCGTGGCTAGGTAGTGAACCCGATTTGTAACCCCCGCCGGTTGCGTAACAGAGATCTGGTGCGTTCTCATGGGGCCGGTGGTTCAGCGCTCCAGTCTAAAAGGGGAGACGTAACCGTCGACTTCAGACGAGGGGCGACGAGAACGTGCAGACCGAGCGATGCATGCAAAGCGCAGCAGTGGGGTTGCGGCCCACACCTGTCCTCCGACCCGGCAGTAGAGCAGAGCACACTGCCGGGCAGGCCTCCGACCTCCGCACCAGAGACGTCTTTCGACCAACGCGGTGCGGGGCAACAGCAATTCTCAGCATGGCCCTTGCCGCCTGAAGGCGGGACTACAAACGGGCGAAGACCCAGCGAAAAACCGTTCGTAGTACCTGCTTCAGCAGGCCCGAACAAGCCGTTCCAGGCCATACTGAGAATTGCTGACAGGCCAAGCCGCCCGGTTGACAGCCTCCAGCCTTTGCCCGTACCGTCACCAGCGTTACGGCGCTTTTCTTCCGCCGCTTTTCGCGCGGAAACGCCATTCATCGACATCTTGAGGGAGCAACCGATATGGGCCAGTTCGATCACACGTTGAAGAACCTGGAATGGGGCGGCACACGCGCCATTCATTATTATAGTCTTGCCGAGCTGGAAGCGCAGGGATTCCCAGGCATCTCGCGCTTCCCTTACTCCGTCAAAATCCTCCTCGAATCGCTGCTGCGCCTGCAGTCCCACCCGGCGTACAGCGAAGCGCACGTGACGGCCTACGCGGGATGGAAGCCGGACGCAGCGCAGACCGAAGAGTTTCCGTTTCTGCCCTCGCGGGTGTTGCTCCAGGACTTCACCGGCGTGCCCTGCGTCGTTGACCTCGCCGCCCTGCGCAGCGCTCTGCAACGCGCCGGCGCCGACCCGGCCGAGATCGAACCGCAGATCCCCGTTGACCTCGTGATCGATCACTCCGTGCAGATCGACGAGTACGGCGAAAACGCCGCCTATCAGGCAAATCTCATGCGGGAGTTCGAACGCAATCGCGAGCGCTACATCTTTTTGCGCTGGGGTCAGAACGCCTTCGAGAAGCTGCGCGTGTTGCCGCCCGGCCTCGGGATCTGTCACCAGGTGAATATGGAATATCTCGCCAGTTGCGTGGCCACTACCACCGACGAAGCGGGACGCACCATCGCCTTTCCCGACACACTGGTGGGTACGGACTCGCACACCACCATGATCAACAGCATGGGCGTGCTTGGCTGGGGCGTCGGCGGTATCGAGGCGGAGGCCGCCATGCTGGGCCAGCCGATTCCGCTGCTCAGTCCCGTGGTGACTGGGGTGCGCCTTGTAGGTCAACTCCGGCCGGGTGTGACGCCGACCGATGTCGCGCTCACTGTGACACAGCGTCTGCGCGAGAAGGGTGTGGTGGGGCATTTCGTCGAATTCTTCGGGCCGGGCCTTGACGGCATGACGCTCTCTGACCGCGCACCCATCGCCAATATGTCCCCTGAGTATGGGGCCACCATGGGCTTCTTCCCTATCGACGCGGCCACCCTCCAGTATCTACGTGAAACGGGCCGATCCGAGGAGCAGGTGCAGCTCGTGGAGGCCTACTGCCGCGCGCAGGGCCTGTTCCGCACCGCCGACGCACCGGAGCCGGTCTTCACGCACACCGTGGAAATCGATCTTTCGGAAGTCGAAGCCAGCGTAGCCGGGCCAAAGCGCCCGCAGGACCGCGTCTTCGTGCGGAATCTCCACAAGGAGTTCAACGAACACCTGACCCAATCGCCCGACGCGCGCGGTTTCGGCCTGTCTTCCGAGGACCTCGACAAGAGCGTGGAGGTGCCCGGCTATGGGACGCTCACGCACGGCTCGGTGGTCATTGCGGCAATCACCAGTTGCACCAACACCTCGAACCCCACGCTGATGCTGGGCGCGGGACTGCTCGCCAGGAATGCCGTGGCCAAGGGCCTGAAAGTGCCCGCCTACGTAAAAACCAGTTTCGCCCCCGGCTCGCGCGTCGTCACCGAGTACCTGAAGCGCGCCGAACTGCTGCCGCACCTCGAAGCGCTTGGGTTCAATATCGTGGCCTACGGCTGCACCACCTGCATCGGCAACAGCGGCCCGCTCCGCCCGGAGATCGAGGCGGCCATCAAGGAGAGCGAAGTCATTGCGGCGGCCGTGCTCAGCGGGAACCGCAACTTTGAGGGACGCATCCACCCCTTGACGCAGGCGAACTATCTCTGCTCGCCGCCGCTTGTGGTCGCATATGCCCTGCGCGGCACCGTGAATGCGGACCTTCAGAACGAACCGCTGGGCAATGACACGGAGGGCAACCCGGTCTATCTCCGCGACATCTGGCCAACGCGCGAAGAGATCGCCGAACACCTCGCCACCGCCGCGGACCCGGAAATCTATCACAGCCTCTACGATGCGATCGCGGGCGATCCGCTCTGGAACGAGCTGGGCAGCGGCGCGGGGTCGGTCTATTCGTGGGACACCGATTCGACCTACATTCGCGAGCCTTCCTTCTTCGAAGATTTCAAGGCGGACTTGCCAGAGACCACCGACATTCGAAAGGCCGCCATCTACGGCTACTACGGTGACTTCATCACGACCGACCATATCTCGCCAGCGGGCGCCATCGCGCTGGAAAGTGCCGCCGCCGATTATCTGCGGGCCAACGGCGTGGAGCCGCGCGACTTCAATTCCTATGGTTCGCGTCGCGGTAACCATGAGGTGATGATCCGCGGCACCTTCGCGAATATCCGCATTCGCAATAAACTGGCGGATAAGGTCGGCGGCTGGACCCTGCACCATCCCACTGGCGAAGTTGTCACCATGTACGAAGCGTCGGAGCGCTATCGGCAGAGCGAGACGCCGCTGGTCGTTGTGGCGGGCAAGCTCTATGGCGCGGGCTCCTCACGCGACTGGGCGGCGAAAGGCACCTATCTGCTCGGCGTCAAAGCGGTGATCGCAGAGAGCTTCGAGCGCATTCACCGCAGCAATCTCGTCGAAATGGGAGTGCTGCCGCTGGAGTTTGTCGACGGCCAGACGGCGGCCGACCTTGGCTTGACCGGCAACGAGAGCCTGACCATCAAGGGGATCGCCGAAGACCTGCGCCCGCGCAAGCGCCTCACGGTGGAGGCGGTTTCGGCGGACGGAAACCGGCAGACTTTCGAGGTGCTCTGCCGAATCGATTCGGCCATCGAGGTGGAGTATTACCGGCACGGCGGCATTCTGCAGTATGTCCTGCGCGAGGCGCTTCAGCGCGGCGCCTCCGTGGCGTCATGACCCCGACGCCCTATTCGCCGCCGGCCTGGGCGGGCGCGCTTTCGTTGCGGCCCCGCCAGCGGGTGCGGCTGGCGCACCTGCCAACGCCGATCGAGGGCTGGTCACCGCCCGGCCTGGCAGACGGGGCTCGCGTCTGGCTTCTGCGCGACGATCTCACCGGTGCGGCGCTCTCCGGGAATAAGGTGCGCAAGCTGGAGTTTCTGCTGGCCGATGCACTGGCCGCGGGCTGCGACATGGTGCTGACCTGCGGCGGCATCCAGTCGAACCACGCCCGTGCCACGGCCATCGCCGCGCGCCGGCTCGGCCTCGAGCCCATGCTCTTCCTACGCACCGCGCAACCGGACTCCGATCCCGGCCTGGTGGGCAATCTACTGCTCGACCGGCTGGTGGGTGCGACGCTCCGGCTCATCACGCCCGAGCAGTATCGCGAGCGTGACGCCTTGATGGCCGAGGAAGCCGAACGCCTGCGGGCCGCGGGGCGAAGGCCTTACGTGATCCCTGAAGGCGGATCGAATGCGTTGGGGAGTTGGGGCTATTTACAAGCCGTTGGCGAGTGCCTCGACACGCAGGCCTTTCGACAATCTGAAATCACCGATGTGGTTGTTGCCGTGGGTAGTGGCGGCACGGCGGCGGGGTTGGCGCTGGGCCTGCATCTGGCCGGCCACGCGGCGAAGGTGCATGCGGTAAACGTTTGCGATGACGCCGCCTATTTCCACGAGCGGATCGACACCATTTTTGCCGAACTGGGGACGACGGCGCGTTCCCGCGATCTGCTCGACATCATGGAGGGGCATGTGGGGCTCGGTTATGCGCTGAGTCGCGACGAGGAACTGCGGCACATTGCCGGCGTAGCGCGCGCCACCGGCGTGGTGCTCGATCCGGTGTATAGTGGGAAGGCCTACTGCGGCCTGATGAAGGAGTGGCGCCAGAACCGCAACCGCTTCAAAGGCGACCGGGTTCTCTTCGTGCACACCGGCGGCATCTTCGGGCTCTACGAGAAAGAGGCGCAGTGGCAGGCGTTGCTTTGAAGACAACCATCCAGGGCAACGCATCGGGAATAGATGGAAACGCCCAACAAGATGCGCCCTGAATGGGTGAGCACTCTCCAGCCCTGGCGCTAAGCGAGGAGATTCGCGCGTACGAGTAGGTGTACGAGTACGAGCAGGGTGAATGGGTTATTCCTGCCTCTCGCCATCCATCCCCGTACTCGTACTCTTACTCGTACACGCCGATCGAAACGGGAGCAGGATGCTCCCGCTACTTTGGTGGGGCGAAACGGGAGCAGGGTGCTCCCGCTACTTTGGTGGGGCGAAACGGGAGCAGGATGCTCCCGCGTGGGCCGAATTTACCGAACCCTGCTCAGCGGCGCAGGTCGATAACGGACAGCGGGGACTGCGCGCCGAGTAAGGGGTCCGACATGAAGTTTACGAGACGAATCCGATTCGCCGTGGCCGGCTCGAAGTAGGTCGTCCAATCCTCGTCATTGAGGGCATCGTACATGAGCATCTCGCCATCCGCATTGATGGTGCCGGTGAGATTCGCGCCAATCCCAACTATGCTGGTCTTGAGAATGACGGCATCTCCCCGATGCTCGATCGTGGCGGTAATTTCCTGACGCTGCGGGTTCTCGGCCCGCATGATATAAAACTCTCCGCTCCAGTCCCCGTGCAGGTCGGGGCCGACCGGTTCCCGATTGGAACTGCTGCTGCTCAGGTTACACCCCGTCGTCAGCGCTACCAGAAAGAGCGATAGCAACGCTGCTGAAAACGTTTTGGCCCCCTCAATGCTCATAGGGGCGGAAGCTATACGATTTCCCGAGCGATGCAACCTCATTCTGCCCGCCGAAAGGCGGCAGACCCCAGGGCAAGTCGGCGTGGTGGCAAGTTGGTGTCGACACATGACGGGCGGTGGTTACACTGCTGGCCTTCACCAACAAGGATCGCCCTTGAAACCGACCTTCTTTCTGAAACTGCTGGCTAGCGCCCTTTTCTTCTACGCGCTCTCGCGGACCGTGCGAGGAAGCGCGCTTGTCGACGTTCTGGGGCGCGTGCAAATGCGTTATGTCTGGCTTTCGTTCGGGGTCTCGGCACTGATGGTGCTTTCCAGTTGCCTGAAATGGTGCTGGCTGCTGCGGCACCAGGGCGGACGCGTCCCTTTTGCGCGGCTGCTGCGCTTTTATCTGATCGGTTATTACTTCACGAATCTGCTTCCCTCGACGATGGGGGGCGATGTGGCCCGCTCTTATTACGCCGGGCGCGAGATCGGCAGCCAGGGGCATGCGGCCATCAGTATCTTTATGGAGCGCGTGACCGGCATGGTCCTGCTGCTGGCCCTGGTGCTGGTGGCGCCGGCGTTTCGGCCGTGGCTCTACCGGCACCCGGCGATTCAGGCGCCGGCAGCGGGGGCGGCTCTGTTGACGGGCTTGCTGGTCTGGCTGTGGATCTCTCCGGCTCCGCTGCGGGGGGCGATCGGCCTCTATCGACGGTTGCGTCGGAAGCAGGGGGCAGCGCCCGATGAGGCGGATCGCGTGGAGCGGCTGCTGCTCCGGTTCCGCGAAAAGGCGACGCGCCTGCACGAGCGGCTCACGGACTCGGCGCGCCGCTTGCGGGCCGACCGCGCGCTGCTGTTCCGGGTGGTCTGGGTGACGTTGCTTTTCTATTCATTGACGTGGGTGAATGTCTTCGTCTCCTTCCGCGCGTTTGGCGTGGAGGTGCCGTTGCCCGGTGTGGCCGCGGTCCTGCCTACGGCGATGATCGTGGCCATGCTGCCGCTGGCGCCGCTGGCCGGGCTGGGCCTTGCGGAGGGGGCCTATGTCTTCTATTTCGGTCTGCTCGGCGTGCAAGCGGCGGACGCACTGGCGATGGGCCTGTTGCTCCGCCTGAAACTGGTGACGCTCGGGTTGCTTGGCCTTGGCTGCCACCTCGCGCCGGGCGTGGAGCGGGTCCGGCCCCTGGAGATTTCCCATGCAGCCAACGGATGATCCGCGCGACCATTGCAGCCACGAGGTGCTGGGCGATCCGGCACGCTCCAGCGCCGGCAAGTATACGGAGCTGGCCGTGGGCGAGCGCTCGCTCTGGCGATTCTTTGTCTACGAGTGCGTCGTCACGATTTGCTCCGGCCTGCCGGGTGCGCTCGGCTATCTGCTGCGGCGCTGGCTTTATCCGCTGATTCTCGGTTCGTGTGGGAAGGGCGTGACGATTGGACGGAATGTGACCATCCGGGGCAGCCGCCGCATCCATCTCGGCGACCGTGTCACCATCGACGATCAGTGTGTGCTCGACGCGCGCGGCCCGCGCAGCGAGCTGCGGATTGGGGCCGGCACCCTGATATCGCGCAACACGATTTTGCGCGTGCGCAACGGGAGCCTGCTGCTGGGCGACGGCTGCGATATCGGCAGCAACTGCATCTTCGGCACCGACAGCCGCCTCGAGTTGGGGCCGGAAGTCCTGGTGGCCGCCTTCACCTATGTCGTTGCAGGGGGCAATCATAACCATTCCGATCCGGAGGTGCCAATTCTGCGGCAAGGGCTGACAAGCCGCGGCGGGGTTTCGATCGGCGAAGGCGCCTGGCTGGGCGCACGAACGACGGTGCTCGACGGGGTGTCGATCGGGGCGCACACGATTATCGGAGCGCATTCGCTGGTGACCCGCGATCTGCCCGAGAAGTGCGTGGCGTATGGCGCGCCGGCCAGTGTGGCTCGGCGACGAGGCGACTGAATGAGCGCCGCGCACCGATTCGCCGTGCCGCGGCGCCGCATGTCGCCCGCGCGGCGCGACCATCTGCGCGGTGTGCTCGATGCCTTGTACGAGCGATATACGCATGCGCCACGGATCGGTATGGACCCGATCGCTTTTCCCCGGCGCTTCGAGGTTCTCGCCGACCGTGAAATCGTCGCCCTGCTGGCGGCACCCCTGGCGTACGGGCGCGTGGCGCAGATATCGCGCAACATGGAGGCGCTGTTGCATCGTCTCGGGCCGGAGCCGTCGCGATTCGTCATGGAAAGCCCGCCGGCTGCCCTGCGCCGGGCGCTCTCCACCTTCCGCCATCGCTGGACGGATGGCGAAGCAGTTGTGGGCCTGCTGTTGGGCGTGCGCCGGCTGCGCGAGGCGGAGGGCTCGTTGGAGGCGGCGCTGAGCCGGCGTCTGGCGGTTCGCGAAGAGGCCCTGCTGCCCGCCCTTGCGGACTGGGTGCAGGCGCTTCGGATCAACGGCCGTCCATCGCGCTTGCTGGCCGACCCGGCTGGCGGGAGCGCCTGTAAGCGGTTACATCTCTTTCTGCGCTGGATGGTGCGCGAAGATGCGGTTGACCCCGGCGGGTGGCGCTCGATTTCGCCGCGTCTGCTGATGGTGCCGGTGGATGTACACATGCACCGCGTGGGGAGGGGGCTGCGCTTCACACGCTCCCGGCAGGCCGGGTTGCGGGCCGTGTTGGAAATCACGGCTGGCTTTCGGGCGGTGAACGAGACCGACCCGGTTCGATACGACTTTGCACTGACACGTTTCGGTATCGTCGGGTCGACCGATGTCGCCAAACTTCTGAGCGGTGCAGGAGGCGATGCGCAGCGGCTGCTCGACGTGGCGCTGGCCAATTGAGGAGAATTGCTGAGAACCGGCAGAGTGGCCTTGACCTATCACCATGGACGACCTAGGCTTTCCTACGAAGTCCGGCGCCTTTTGCCATGCCGTGCAGACGGGTCGGACGAATCGATAGCATACCCAGTAGTATGGAACTTGAATGCAAATGGCAGCACGAACCTGGATGTGGCATCTGAAGCGATGGACGTTGCTGGTTGGTTGTGTCCTCTTTCTTGCGCAGGGCATACCCTTGAGGGCTGAAGAAGCCCGCGACGAATTCCGTGACGAGGTTCTCTTCGTTTCCGGCCTTTTGAGGCTGGGCTTTCCCGATTATGCCGACCGCATTCTCCGCGATGTTGAGCGGCGTTTCCCTGGGCGCGAGGAAGAGTTGCGCCCCGTGCAGGCAGAGAAGCTGATGGCGCAGGGGAATTTTGCGCAAGCCGAGGCGCTGGTGCGTCAGATTCCGCGCGACACGACGGCCGGCCAGGAGGCGCGCCTTACGCTGGGCAACTATTACTTCACCGCCGGCGAAGTGGAGAAGGCGAGGGCGCTCTACGACGATTTCTTCAATCAGTTCCGGGACCGTATCCCGGAAGACCCCGGTCTGCTGCGGGCCTATCGGGAAGCGGCCTTTCGACTTGGTCAAATGCTGGCACAGGCCCAGGAATACACCGCGGCCATTGAGAGCATCGAGCGGCTGCTGAAGACCCGACTCGAAGCCGACTACGAACGGCGGGTGCTGTTGCAGAAGGCGCGCTGGCTGATTGCCCTCGCGCGCCAGGGCAACAAGGCGCGGCTGAGCGAAGTCGATTCGGTGATTGACCAGGTCCAATTCGGCGGGCAGGCCTGGGTGGCGCGCGGCGAAGTGATCCGTGCGGAGGCGGCCTATCTGGCCGGTCGCAAGGAAGACGCGCTCAACATGCTGCGGAACGTGCGTCCGATTGTGAACACGGTCGACGAAGCCTATCGGCGCGAGCGGCGCGCGGGGGACAGTCCGAAGGCGGGCGAGCATTACGTGCGTGGGCTGATCCTGCTCGACGAAGCGATCGAGCTGGCCAACGCCGCGCGGGACGAGGCGAGCCGCAATGCGGCCAAGCAGGCCATGAGCCGCGCGCTGAGCCAGTTCGAGCGCATCCGGCGCACCTATGCGGAAGGGCCGTACGGCGCCGATGCCATCTTGCAGTTTAACCGCGGCATGGAGGTCGTGAACACCGTGCTGGAAGGGCAGGTGACCGGCGCCGCGGCGGAGGCGGCCATCTCGCCGCAGCAGGCGGCCCAGTTTTTCCGTGCGGCGGACAACCTTCACCGGCGCGGCGAGCATGAGGCTGCGATTCGCGAATATCTCGATGTTCTGAATCGCCACCCCGAGACGGCCATGTCGCCCCGCGCGCTCATGAATGTGGCGCGCTCTTATGCGGCGCTTGGCGACGAGTTGTCCGCCAAGATGACCATCGACTACCTGGCGGAGCGGTTCGCCAATCACGAAGACACCCCGAACGCCGTTCTCTTATTGGCACGCGATTTCCGTACGGAGCAGAAGGAGCCGCTCTTCATTCATGCCTACCGTTCCTTCGCCCGGCACCTGCCGGACCATGCACGCGCCCCGCTGGTGCTGCTGACGATGTGGGAGTTCTCGGAGAACACAGGCGATTTGCGGGCGGCGGAGGAGTATCTGGAAATGCTGCAGCGCGATCATCGCGGCAGTGCGCAGTATCTCTCGGTGCTGAACCGCATCGGGCGCCGCGCCTTCGAGGCGGCCGACTTTGCCGCGGCGCGCGATGCGTTCGGCGAATTGGGCGACATCATGCCCGAGAGCTACGAGAAGGCGAATGCACTGCTTGTCGCCGGTAGCTCTTCGCTGCAACTCGGCGAGTACGAAGGGGCGGCCCGCCTCTTCGCCCGCGTCGTCCGCGCGCTCGACACCGAGGATCGACGCACCAATCCCTATTTCCGCAATCCCGAGCAGGCCCCACAGGTGCAGTTGGTGCTGGAGCAGGCGCAACTGCAACTCGGCCTCGCCTTTTCCCGCATGAGAGAGCCGGAGGAGAACATCCCGCGCTTCCGCGCCATGGCGGTGCGTAGCTTCCGCGATTTTCAGGAGAAGTTCCCCGAATCCCCGCTGATGCCCCAGGCCATGCTGGGCGAGGGCACCGTCCTGCTGCAACTCGATCAGGTCGACGAAGCGACGCGGGTTTTCGAGGCCCTGGCGCGGCGCTATCCCGATTCGCAGGAAGGCAAAGACAGTCTCATCACCCTCGCCAATGCCGCCATGCAGGCGGGGCAAGTCGAGCTGGCACGCGATGCTGTGCAGCGTATGGCCGACGACCCGCGGCGTTATGGACCGGACCAGTTATCGGTCGTTGCCGAGTCCATGCGCGAGAACCGTTTCTTTGAAGAGGCCATTGCCCTTTACGAAACCGTGCGCGAGCGAGCCGAAGACCCTGGCATTCTGGAATTCGCCCTGTTTGGTCTCGGCGAGGCCTATCTGGAAACCGGCGACTGCGCCCGCGCCGCGGAGGCGATCGAGGCGCTCTTCGAACTCAACCCAAGAACCGGCCGCTTCTTCGATGCCAAATTCATTGCGGCTCGCGCCCATCGCGACTGCGAGAACTTCCCGGCCGCCAACCGTGCACTTCGCGACATCATCGACCTCACCCGCGACCGGGTCGTGAAGAAGCAGGCCGACCTCGAACTGGCGATTGTGCAGGAGGCCGCGGGCAACCTCGAACGTGCCTTCTCCGCCTACCAGTTGATCGCCCTGCACCCGAACCCGGCCGCTGATCCGCCCATGCGCGACCCGGTCCGCACCGGCATTCTCAAGTGTATCGAAATCGGCATGGAACTCGCCTTTTACGAAGACGTCCTTGAATACACGGAGCAGTTCCTGCGGCAGTTCCCGAACGACGAACGAACAAGTTGGGTGCGGGATATGGAGCGCCGGGCCCGCCTGCGGCAGGTAGAGTTGCAAGCCTCGGCCTCCTGACGAAACGGAATCAGCGCGGAGAAGACCTATGAAACGCAACAAACCGAATCAAGCCGGCCATGCAGCCTGGACGCTCGTTGCAGCGGTGGGCCTGTTTGCGGCCTTTGCGGGTGCAGCGCTGGCCCAGGGCCATAGCGCGGAGACGGCCTATATCATTTTGCGCGATCAACGCCAGATCGATGGCACCGCCGTCCGGGTGAATGCGCAGGGCGACTATGTCATCCGCACCGGCGTCGGCGAGCGTACGTTCCCCGCGGCGCAGGTTCTCGAAGCGGTGGGAGCCAGGCCGCCGGAATTCGACCGTGCCGTCGCGGCCCTGCGCGCCGGGCAACTGGAGCAGGCGGTTCCCGTTCTTGAGCGTATTGCACAGCAGCATCGTCGGCTGGGCTGGGACGACGAAGCGAATGCCGCGCTCGGCCGCGCCTTCTTGCGAGCCGACGACCCACAGAAGGCCGCTTCGGCGCTGGAGCGAATCTCGGAGCCGTTCCTGAATCGTCGCCCGGACGTACGGGTGGCGCAGTGGGACGCCATGATTGCCGCGGGCCGCGGCGCCGCAGTCGAGCCGAAGCTCGACGAGGCCATTCGCGGCGGCGACCGTGCGTTGGCAGCGCGGGCGCAGATCCGGCGCGGCGACCTGAAGATGTCCCGGCGCCAGATCGAAGAGGCCGCCATGGACTATCTCCGCACCGTGGTGCTTTTCGAAAATCAGCGCGACGCTCAACCCGAGGCCTTGTTTAAGGCCGGGATGGCCTTGCGCGAGTTGCGCGACCCGCGTGCGTCCCGCATGTTCGAAACCCTGGCGAGCGATTTTGCGGATAGTGAGTTTGCGGCCCGTATCCCGTGAGTGCCTTTGCAGACTATGAGAGGAATCGAGTTCGATAAGGAAGGGAGTTGGAAATGCGAAAACTGAAATGGATGTTGGCGGTGTTCGTCGTATGTTTCATGGCGCTGGGCGCAACGCACACGCTCTGGGGTCAGGACGCCGAACTCCCGGCCGCCGGTCTGGAGATTACGGCGCCGGAGGCCGCTGAGGCCGAGGCGGGCATCGGATTTTTCGACATGATCAAGGAATCGGGCCCTGTCGGCGTCATGTTATGGCTCGCGCTGCTGGCCACTTCCGTTGCAGGCGCCTGGTTGGTCATCGATGCCTTCGTCAGGATCAGGGAAACGGAGATTATCCAAGAGGGTCTTGTCGGCAAGGTGCAGGAAGCCATGGAACAGGGGGACGTCGTGAAGGCGTTGAACCATTGCGCCGAAGAGCCCGGCGCCCTGGCCAATATTCTCGCCGCCGGATTCAGCAACGTCGAGGAAGGCTTCGAGGCCATTCAGGATTCCGTCGGCATCGCCGCCGACTTGGAAAGCGAAAAGCTTCTTCAGCGCGTTGCATACCTGAATCTAGTTGGCAACCTCGCCCCGATGATGGGGCTGCTGGGGACGGTGCAGGGCATGATCGCTGCATTTAAGAACCTGGCCGTGGGCGGGGGCGCGCAATCCGCTGTGCTGGCCCTGAACATTTCCCAGGCGCTCTTCACGACGGCGGCGGGCCTCTCCATCGCCATTCCCACCATCGGGTTCTTCTACTTCTTCCGTAATCGCGCCACCAACATCATTCTCAAGATGGAGGGGCTGACCCTCGAGTTGATCAAGGACCTGCGCAACGTGGAGATCGTGGAAGAGTAGTCTGAACCCGCGCCGGAGAGCCTCGCTATGCGTAAGAAACTGGGAGAGCCGTCACTCAACATGACGCCGATGATCGACGTCGTGTTTCAGATGATCATCTTCTTCGTCTGCACCGCGCAGTTGGAGCAGCAGCAGTTCGACGAACAGGTGAAGCTCGAATGGGCGCGCGACGGGCAGGCCATCGAGGACACCGCCCCGCTTACCGTACAGGTGAATGTGCGGCGCGATGGCGCCATCACGATCGGCGGGGCCCTCATGGACCGCGCTACATTTCGTGGCATCATGCGGACCACCGTCCGGCGCTATGGCGCCGCCAACATCCCCGTGGTGATCCGCGCCGACCGCGAGGCGATCCATGGCGCCGTCCGCGAGGTCATGGACATCTGTAAAGAACTCGGCATCTGGCGCGTGAGCTTTGCCGCCATTAAAGAATTGGGATAAACGAACGGAGATCCCCCCATGTCGGTCAAACGCATCGGAAAGAAAAGCAGGCGCAGCCGGAAGCTGGGCGGAGACGATAGCGAGAGCGAAATCCCGATGACGCCCATGATCGACGTCGTCTTCCTGCTGCTCATCTATTTCGTCATGACCATGCAGCCACCAGATGTCTTTGCGCACCTCGATGTCTTTACGCCATCGCCGGATGCGCCGCCGCCGCAGGAGCAACCGGAGGAGCCGCCCGAGGTGGTGCGTGTGAGCATCTACCCAGACGGGCTTCAGTTCGACGGCGTCACGGTAACGGAGGCGCAACTGGAAAACTTTCTAAGCCGGATCGGCCGCATCAATCCCAATACCACCGTTACCATTATTGCTTCTGAGGGCTCGGCGCACGGGGATCTGATCCGTGTTCTGAATCTGTGCGCGAGGCATCGCCTCACCAATTTATCGGTGATGAGCGGGAATTAACCCGGGCCGTCAAGACGGGAGAACTGCTATGAAAAGACACGTCAAGAAAGTCATGGAGCACCTCATGGGGCCGACCGGCTCCATTCTCCTGCATGTCGTCATCGTCATCGTCCTGGTGCGGCTCGTCTACTTCGCCACGACCCCGAGCGACCCGGAAGTCGAAGTGGTCATGCTCGACCCCGAAACCATCGACCTGGACGAGCTGCGCGAGGAGCTGCGCGAACTCGAGATCCAGCAGACGATCGACACGCTCGCGCCACCGGATCTCTCTATGGAAATGGATATGCCCGATGTCGCCGACATCCCGGACTTCGCGCCGCCGGCCGATACGGATTTTTCGGCTTTGGATGTCGTCGATACCGTTCAGAGCCCACTCGTCATCAGTGGCCTTTACGGTAACCGTGGCGAAGAAGGGCGCCGCGCCGCGCTCGCCCGCTTTGGCGGCAGCGCCGAGACGGAGCGTGCCGTCCTCAAGGCGCTCGAATGGCTGCGCACTAATCAGCGGGAGGATGGCTACTGGGATCCCGGCGATCGGCGGTCGCGCACGGCCATGCACCGCGTCGGCTATTCCGGCCTCGCACTCCTCGCTTTTCTCTCGCACGGCGAAACGCCGGACAAACCGCACTTCGGCCCCACCGTCGAGCGTGCCATTCGCGCCATCGCCAACGGGCAGGACGCGGACGGCTGGTACGCCAACCCCGCCTCCGACTCCGGCCACGGCGTCTACGCCCACGCTATCGCCACCTATGCCATGAGCGAGGCCTATGCCATGACGCGCATCCCCTCGCTCAAAGGGTCCATCGAGCGCGCGGTCCGGCTCATCATTCAGGGCCAGCAGCGTGGCGGCGGATGGGACTATTACTTCCGCGACGAGGGACGCCGCGATACCTCCGTAGGCGGTTGGTGCCTGCAAGCCATGAAAGCCGCGCAGATGGCCGGCGCGCAGGTCGATGGCCTGCAGCGTGCCCTGGACCGCGGCCTTGAAGATTTCCGGCGCGCCCAGCATCCCGAGGGCTTTTTCGGCTACACCACACCGGCCCGGAATATTCCGAACACCGGCATCGCCGTCCTCTGCTTCAAATTGCTGGGCCGGGCCGATGATCAGGCCGCGCGGCGAGGTGTACAGACCTTGCGCGAGCATGCGACGGTCGACTGGAACGACCCCGGGCAGTGGGCCTTTTCGGCCTGGTACTACATTACGCAGGCCAAGTTCCACGAAGGTGGCAACGTCTGGACCCGCTGGAACCGCGAGTTTTCCCGTACGCTCATCCGCAACCAGAACGAAGACGGAAGTTGGGTCTCCCCTTCGCCATACGAGGCCTCGCATGGACAGACTTATTCCACCGCGCTCGGCGCCATGACACTCATGGTCTACTACCGCTTCCTGCCCACGTACCAGGTCGACCCGACCGCGGCCACCGCGGTCGGCGCCGTGGACTTCGATGACGACGAAGATCTGATCACGATTCTGTGATCCCTCTTTCGCGCCGTAACGTGCGTCGAATCCCTCCATGATCCTTGCCGATACGCACGTGCATCTGCACGATCTGTTCGATCCGGGGGTCTGGCTCGATGCCGCTTTAACTCATTTCGATGCGCGAGTCGCAACTTTCCCAGACGATCGCCCGCCGCGCCTCCTCCTCTGCCTCACCGACCCCGCAGGACAGGCGTCGGACAGAAAACTGGTCGAAGAAACTCGCGACACGGGGGCATGGCATCTTTCCTGGGGCACCGGCTCGCTCCATGTCGAAGCGGAGCGAAAGGATGGCCGTCGCATCGCGATCTTGCCGGGGCGCCAGATTGTGAGTCGGGAAGGGCTCGAAGTGTTGGCGCTCAATTGCCGCCTAACCGTGCCCGATCGCCAACACACCGCCTCGGCGCTGATCGACCTCGTTCTCGAGTCGGATGGCGTTCCTGTTCTGCCCTGGAGCTTCGGTAAATGGCTGGGCCGCCGCGGCCGCGTGGTCGAAGCGTTGCTGGAACAGCGCACCAATTTCCTGCTCGCGGACAATGGCAACCGATGGCCGGAACGGCCCCTGCCGAAGCTGCTTCGGCGCGGGGAAGGGCAGGGGATCCCCGTATTGGCCGGCAGCGATCCACTACCGTTCCGGGGTCAGGAAGTACGAGTTGGCTCCTGTGGTATCGTCGCCGAGGATGCATGGCCCGACCTGCCGGCCGAAGCCGTCTTTTCCCGCACAATAGCCGCGCGCGCCTGGAGCCGCTTTCAAGGCCGCATGCCGCTGTTCCGCTTTGCGCAGTCGATGGTCCGTATGCAGATTCGGAAGCGGCGCTGAGCGTTCTAATTCCCGAGCCGGAGTTCTCCCAGGGCGATCGGTCCCGATAACTTGTCGAGGGTCGCGCCGCGAAACATTTTCTCGAAGCGTTTTCGCTCCACGGCCCACGCGTGGTGAAGGGGGCAGGGGTTCCGGGCGCCGCACCCCTCCAGACCCAGAATGCAGGCCTTGAAGAGTTCGCCTTCCTCAATGGCCGTGACGATGTCGTAGAGGCTGATCCTCCGGGGAGGCTTGGCGAGCGCCACGCCGCCGCTGGGGCCGCGCGTGGACTTCATGATGCCATGCTGGGTCAGCAACTGCAGGATCTTGGTAAGGAAATGAAACGAGATATTCAACTCACCCGAGATCTCGCCGATCGAAACGAATTCCCGATCCTTCTGGGCCGCCACATACATGGCGGCCCGCAGCCCGTATTCACAGCTTTTCGAAATCAACGCCATTGAGGGAGTCCTTCAACGCATCCATGGATTGCCTCTCGCCAATAGAACGCCGAAGAATACAAGGATCAGCGACAGAATCAACGTAATCCGCCCCAGCCAGGAGGCCAGCTTGCGCCGTTGGCTCCGCTCCTCCTCGCTCGGGGGCGATTCGTTGTCGCGGTGGAGCTGCTGGGCACTGCTCAAGTCGTGAATCAGGCTCATGTGAAGAAAGGTTACCACCACATACCACGAATGACTCATGTATGCTTTTATGCTTGGCGATTTAGCCCTTGCCAAGAAACTAAGACATCAAGGTCTGAAAAGCCTGTTCGGATACGGCGCCATGCCCAACTGCCGGGTCACAAGGCAGCAATTCTCAGTATGGCCCGGAACGGATTCTTCGGGCCTGCTAAAGCAGGTACTACGAACAGTTTTTAGCCGGTCTTTCGCCCGTTTGTAGTCCCGCCTTCAGGCGGCAGGGGCTATGCTGAGAATTGCTGCCCGCCGAAGGTTGACCGTTGCATTCGGGGGAAGATTCGGCATACAAAAAGCATGACCGAGGGGGTCAGGATTTGTGCAGGAAACGCGAAGGAGACGGATGAAAACACGCTGGTTGATTTGGATGGCATGTCTGGTGTTGCTTGGCGCCGGGGGCTGTGGGCGGTCGAGGCGAATGGCGGAAGAGTCGATCGTCCCCGTTGCACCGCCGGAGGTGCCTCCCCCGCTTCGGCGTCAGCGCCCTGCGAAAGTTGTGGTAGACCTTGAGGTTGTGGAGTCCACCAGTCGCCTCGCAGACGGCGTCGAAGTGATTCTGGCCAGCTACGGCGGCACCGTTCCTGGGCCGTTTGTGCGCGTGCGCGAGGGCGACCGTGTTGAGTTCCGACTACATAATCATCCCGACAACCGTCAGGAGCATGGCCTCATGGTGCACGCCGCAACCGGGCCAGGCGCAGGGGCCGAGGCCTCCCTGACTCCGCCGGGCTTTTCTTCGACGTTTACCTTCCATGCCCGCACGCCGGGACTCTTTTTATATCAAAGCCCCGAAACACAGGTGAGTACGCATGGGGGCGCCGGCCTGTTTGGGTTAATCCTTGTCGAACCCGAAGAGGGGCTTCCGCCGGTGCAAAACGAGGTCTACCTGGTGCGCAGCGAATTCTATACGCAGGGCGCTTTTGGCGAGCCGGGGCTGCAAGCCTTCTCGCCGGAGAAAGCACTTCGGGGAACTCCCGAGTATGTGGTCTTCAATGGTGCTGTTGGGGCTCTCAGTGGCGAAAACGCCCTGACCGCCGAAGTGTGGCAGTCGACGCGTTTCTACATCGGAAATGCCGGGCCCAGCCACACGGCCTCGTTCCGCATTTCGGGAAAGCCCTTTGAGCGGGTCTACAGCGAGAGCCAGGCCCATCCTGAAATTGCAAGGCGCAACCTCTTATTGCCACCCGGCGATGCCGCTATCGTTGATGTGATGTGGGAGGCTCCAGGTGTCTATCCTCTTGTCGACGCCTCCTATTCCCTCGGCAAAGGCCGCGGGGCGCTCGCGGAAGTCTATGTGACCGGCCCCGATAACCCGTCGCTCTTCGATGGACCCAGGCCGCTGGCCGAGTATCAGCCGGGTACACGTCTTCCGGAAATCCCGGAAGTGGCCGTGGCCCCTCCGCCCGCACCGGCGCCCGCCGTGGTTGCCCCGCCTCCAGTGGCCCCTGCGCCCGAAGCGCCCGTGGCTCTGCCCGAACCCCCTGCCGAGCCCGCCATCGCCGTGGCACCGACACCCGCACCCGCTCCCGCGCCGGTCGTGCCTCCACCCTCCGAGCCAGACTACGACTTAGCGGAGAGCATGGCGCGCGGCGAGCAGACCTTTCAGAACATCTGCATGGTCTGCCACCAGGCGACTGGGCAGGGTCTGCCCGGCATCTTCCCGCCATTGGCTGGCTCCGACTATCTCTTCGACGACATCGACCGCGCCATTCACATCGTGCTCCACGGCAAAGAAGGTGTCATCGTGGTAAACGGCGTGGAGTATAACCAGGTGATGGTGGCGCAGAACCTCGATGACACCGAGACCGCCGACGTCATGAATTATATTCTCAATACCTGGGGCAACCAGCACGACGAAGTCATCACCCCGACCCGCGTAGCGCGTGTGCGTGCAGGCGAAATTGGGCCCGACGCTGACCCCGCCGTCGCCGCGCCCCCCGCGGCGGTACCCGAGCCTGCCGTTGCTGCGCCCGTGCCCGCGCCGGAGCCAGAGCCCGAACCGGCTGGCATGCTCATCGAGATCCCCGGCGATCCGGTGCCCGAGCCAGCCCCCGCACCAGAGCCCGAGCCAGCCGAGCCAGCCGCACAGGCGGCCCCGGCCGAGGCTTCTCCACAGCCCAGTCCGAGGATTATCACGCTGCCCGGCCCGGAGCCAGGTATGGCTCGCCAGCGGGAACCCGCGCCGGAACCGGTTCCCGCCACCACCTGGATGCCCCTGGAAGAAAGCATGCAAATAGGGCAGACCGTCTACATGCGCGTCTGTTTTGCCTGCCACCAGGCGGATGGCAAAGGCATCCCCGGCATCTTCCCGCCGCTCGCCAACTCCGATTATCTGCTCGAAGACGTGGACCGGGCCATCAACGTGGTCCTGCGTGGGCTGCAAGGGGAGATCGTGGTGAACGGCGTCACCTATAATCAAGTCATGCCACCCCAGAACCTCGACAATGCCGAGACGGCCCATGTGTTGAACTACATTCTCAACTCGTGGGGCAACACGACTGAGGAAATGGTCACACCGGATCGGGTCAGCCGCATTCGCGCCGAACCGCCGCCGTAGGGGAGGGGAACTTTGGCAACGTGCGCACTCGCTGGCGGGTGTTTAGTCTGTTGCTTGTTGGCTGGGAGTGACGGACAGCCGCTTCACGACATGCCTGCCACGCCATCGGGGTGGCCCATCTTCCTATCCCGCAACGTGCGCACATGGCTGCTGGAGGACGGGCTTTCAGCCCGTCAACTGAGCGCATGTTTGGTCTGTAACTTGTGGGCTCCCAGCTTTCCCCCGAGCAGGCTCCATGGCAGACGGGGGAACTCTTCGTCACACCGGCCGCGCCCGTGATCGAGGCGACGCCCGGCGCCGCCGAGGAATACTTTCGGGCCACCAGCCTTCCCGGCAATCCTCGACTGGCCCTGACCCGGAGCGGCTCCGCTTACGGAGCCGGTAGAATCTCTCTACGCGCCATGGGAGTGTGAACCTTGTTGGATTGCAACCGGCACTGAACATTTGTGCCCTTGGCGGCGAAGCCGCTTTGGACTGCGGCGGCTTGACGCCGCTTTGCTATTCGCTGGTGCGCAAGTCGTCTCGGTCTGGTCCGCTTGCCTTCTTATGGCATCGCACCCACAAGATTGAACCGAGTTCGGTTCCATTGAATGGAACTTTGGTTGCAGAGAATGGAACTTTTCCTCCATCACTGCGGAGTTGGCTTATAGCCTGCGTGGGGATGGACAACCAATGCGTGGGCCGCCCGTGTCTCACGCTTGCAGGTCGTGCCGCATTTCCTCGTATTCCGCCGGATCGTTCGCATTGTCGAGCGCCTGAGCGTCCGGCAGGTCGAGGAGTAGCGAATCGTTGCCCATCAAAACGTCGCGCGCCGAAGCCCGTCCGCCCTCAAGCGCGCGGCGCAGCGCCGGTTCGATGGCTGGCTCATAAATGGCGCAGAGCGGTTCGGGCCGGTGGTCGTACGGACTCCGAAAGGCCGTGGCCAGACGCGACGGATCGCGCCGTGCCACCAACAGACGCAGCGTCTGCGCATCAAGTCTGGGCATGTCGCAGGCCACCACGAGCCAGGCATGACCCGGATGCGCCTCCATCGCCGAGAGAATGCCATCCAGTGGACCCCGTCCACCGTACCGGTCCATGAGCAGCGGAAAGCCTTCGCGTGCCTGGCCCGCGCGGGCCGAAACCCAGACGCTTTGACAGAGCGGTGTCAGTAGATCGAAACAGGCACCGACCTTCAATTGTCCGCTGGTGAGAATGCTGGCGCGCAGTCCGCCACGCCCTTTCATCCAATCTTCGGCGCCGGGCCTGATCGCTCCGTTCATCCAGTAGCAGGGGCGACACTCTTCCACCCCGAGAAAGCGCACACCCTGCACGGAGAACTCTTTGCCGATCAACGCCTGCAGGTCGACATCCTCCGTGATGACATTCCGCCTCGTTGCCGAGGGGTCGCGCTGGTCGTCCGGCACGCCGATCTCGTCCCACATACGCACCAGATCTTCCCACGCAAAGAAGGTGATCTGCCCCTTGTAGTCCGGCTTGAAATCGAAGAAGCGGTCACCGCGAATGCCGCTTCCGGCCGCGCACTCGATCTCGTCCCTTTCCTCAACGGGATACGTCCCCGGTGGTTGGCCGTGATGGCCGAAGAAATTATGGCCGGGCGAAATGAATAGATGGCGAATCTTCATCAAGCATCACCCCCGCAATGAGGGCCTCGCCAGAACCGCAACAGCAAGCGGGTCAACCGGAAGCGTGCGCACTGGGTAGGGGGTTTCACGGGGTCGGGCAGAAGTGAATTAAGACAGCAGCGTCTCGAATACAAGATAAGCCTGCGGGCTGATGGTATCAAGCCCTCTCGGCATAAGATGAACGCAGGCGGATCGGAAGCGCGAAGGCTTCCTCCAGGCCTGTGCCGTGCAAGTCAACCTGTCAGGTCTGGTTATTGGAATAAACCAACTCACCCGGCTCACCCAGGTTGTCCGTCCATGCGCGCTTTGACCAGGATCGGCCCATATTCAGCAAGGTATAGGCCAAACTCGACAATCCACATCACGGCCGACAGATTCACGCCGGTCAAATAAGCACGGGGGGCAACCAGCGGGAGCAGCACCCGAAAGGTGGCGGCCAAGCCGACGCAGACAAACGCGATGTTAGTGAGGCGCGAGGCGCGGATCAGGCGCCCGGTATGGCCGAGCGTGACGCGGCACATCATGCCGAGCGTGATTGAGCCGATGGCACCAACCGTGATCGCGTGCCGAGCCAGCAGCGGATTGCACCAGCCGAGGTGGCCGCCCGCATGGAGCGCCAGTCCCAGCACGAGCCAGGCGTAGCCGAGGTGCAGAATCCAGATCAGCGGGTCGGTGCGAATTTCCCGCGTGAACCAGTCATGCAGGCGCAACCCATTCGCAATCGCCGCCGCGCCGAAGAGTAGCGCGGGGTCGGGTCGGGTCCACGCCGCGATGTCCGATAGCAGCGCGGCGACCAGCAGACCAATGGCCCAGCGATTGACCATGGGACGGCTTCGTGTTGTGCCCTGCGGAAAGCGGTTCTTTGTGAAACTGGGAATGATTCGCCCTCCCATCAGCACAACCACGAGCACCACCAGCCACAACATGGTTTCCGTGCCGACTGCCGCCCCCACGCGATTACGAATGCCCGCATAGCTCAAGACATTGGATGCCGCCATGGCCGCGAGCAGCATTGGAAAGACGAGGTTACGCTTCTGGCGATATTTCCAGAGAACACGAAAGAGATACGCCGCTAATACCAACAGGAACGATGCGTCCAGCAGGGCGAGCAACGGCATTGGCAGCAGGTTCCCGGTGAAGGGTGCCAGGCGCCCCGCCAGCCACAGCCCGGCGAGCGCGCCGAGGGGCCGGCCGGAGAGCATGGCATGCCCGGTCCAAATGCGTGCATACAACACGTTTCGCGCAAAAGCAACCCGGGTGCAGGACCTGCGATCAGACAGCGGGGAGGATCCGCGAATCCACGAATGAAGGCGAATGGGAGAGAGGTGGCTTGCAGGATCGACGGGCTGGATGGCAGGGGAATTTGCGTGTGCGAGTTGGTGCAGGAGTAAGGGGATGGGGGCGGGTACGTGTGCATCACATCCCGTCTCCCGAGGTCCATCGGTATCCCGCACTTCCTCGAATGCCTTTCCTCGCCGGCTGATGGGGTTCTCAGCCACCACTCCCCACTCCCCACTGTCCGAATCGCAGATTTCCGGTGTGGCCGGTGCCTCGCTGGAAACAAAACGTTCGACAGGGGAGCCGCCTGTTCTTCGGAACCGTCGGCTGAGATTTCCGCGAGGAAGACCCTTTGAACCTGATGCGGTTTGTACCGCCGAAGGAAGTCGACACTCACGCGCAGTGAAGGTCGGCCCACCTGTTTGTGGGCCTTTTCTTTTCCTGTCCGGGGCGTCGCCGGTCCCGGCAAGAAAGGGAGAAAGTTGATGACCTGTTCGCTCGCGCTCGCCGCCATTGAATGGCGCTTTTTGTTGGGCACTACACCCTGGGAAATCACTGCAACCGTTTCCGCGGTGCTGGGCGTCTTTCTGATTGCCCGCCAGAACATCCTCGGCTGGCCGCTCGGCATCGTCTGGGCCGCCATTTCCGCCGTGCTCGCATTTACGGGGTGGGACCTCGTTCTGGCATTCTCTATCTGTCCTATATTCCGATTCAACTCTACTGCTGGGCGGTCTGGGTGCGGCGCGGCGCCGAAGCGGAAGCGCCTTTCCGGCCGACCTGGCTATCCGGAAAGACGCAGGTTTTGCTCGTCGGCGCCGCGGTCGTTTCTGTGGTCGCGTGGGCGCTTACGATCTCCACGCTTGGCGAGCGGGTTACGTGGATTCCCGCCCCTGCCCTGCTCTGGCGCGATGCCACCACGACCGTGCTCAACTACTTCTCCCAGTTTCTACAGGCGCGCAAACGCATGGAGAATTGGGTCGGATGGTTAATCGTAAACCTGCTCGGCATCCACATCTACTGGGTCAAGGACGCCCCCATCTACTCCGTTCAATATGCATTTTTCCTGGCACTCGGTCTCTACGGTTGGAGCCAGTGGCGGAAATCCCTACCCCCGAAAGGAGCCTGACCGTGATGAAGAGACTTAAATGGGTGTTCTGTCGCGCGCTCCGTGCCCTTGAGCGCCATTCGCGACTTTGAAGAATACGAGACTTACGGCGGGGTTTCCGTGAGTTGGTCGATGTAGGGGGATGGAAACAAAGTTCCAGGGGCAAAGAACCGTTTGGGCTTCGAGGGGAGGAACCGCGAATGGACCCCGCAGCAGAGCGCAGCACGCTGCGGGGCAGGCGTGAAGGAGCGCGAATAGGGAGAAGCGTGGCTTGCGGGATCCGCAGGTCGGGCGGCAGAGAGAGTTGGGTGTACGAGAGTGGTGAGCGTATTCCTCGTATGCCGGCATGGCAAAGGCGATAATCGTTGATAATGCGTTTCTTGTGGACGCAAGTGCATTTGCGGAGTCGGTTCTTCGATCCGAGGTCCCGGCGGACAAGCAACGGACGTTTCGCGAAGCCATCGTGAAAGTGGGGGCCCCTGAATCAGACCAAATCCTGGCCTATGCCATCCAGTGCGAGATTGTACCGCCTGTGTCTGCGTTGCCCTGTTCGCGTTAACGCACCTTTCTCCACCAGGTCCAGCAAGTCACGAGTTGCCGTAGAGGCCGTCGCTCCGGTGATGCTGATGTAATTGCCCGCGCTTAGACCGCCTTTGAATCCGTCAGGTCCTTCACGGAACATACGGGCAAGCGTCTTCTGCTGCCGGTCGTTCAGTTTTCCTGACAGGCGGTCATAGAGCCGGGCCTTGGCAATGAAAAATTCGATCATGGAAATGGACCTGGCCTGTGCTTCGACAACGGTCTGGGCGAACCATTCCAGCCAGTTCGTGACGTCGAGTTCCTTGTTGTTCCGCTCCAGGGCATCGTAATATTGCCTTCGTTTTTTCTCAATCGTAGCGGCCAGGGCGATAAGGGATGGGCGGCCCAGACTCTGGGCAAGTGCAACTTCAGAAATGGCTCTTCCGATTCTGCCGTTCCCATCTTCGAAAGGATGAATGCTGACAAAATACAAATGGGCAAGTCCGGCACGGGTCAGGGGCAGCAGACGATCCGGGTTCTGCTTTGGCTTCCCATTAAACCACAACAGAAATTTCTTCATTTCACAGGGTACATCTCTCGATGCCGGCGCCTCGAAGTGCACCCGTGGGTTTCCGATCTCTCCGGACACCACCTGCATCGGATCCGTGTGGGTGCGGTAACAACCGACGTGCGACAGATTTCGCCTGCCTTTAAGGAGCATGGCATTCCATTCGCACAGGGTCTTATCCGTCAGCGGTTCCTTCCATCGATGGTGAACGTTGACCATCATTTCCGCGATGCCTGCCTCCGCTGGCGCGATCTTGCGCAGTTCCGTTTGAAGTCCCAGCTCGCGCCGGATCGACGATTGCACGCTGTCGCGATTGAGAACTTCCCCTTCGATCGCCGAGGTCTTGAACGCCTCCTCGCTGATCAATGAAACCGTCAATTCTGATTTGTCATCGTTCTTCAGGTGCTTGTACGAGCCCTGTAAAAGGCCGGAAGCCTTCAGAAATTCTCGTTCCAAACCATCCTGGGCCTTTGCATCAAAGGTAAATCGAGGCCATCCAGGCTGCTGCCAGTTCCACTTCATGGGCTATAGAATAGCCATCTATAGCCCAGAATAGAAGATATAACTGGGCTATAGCGGGCATTTCTACAGCCCGGATGCCCGCATGCCGCTTGACACAAGCGTTCGAGCCACCGATACCCTAACCCGCGTTGATTGATTCAAGCCGTGCCGCGGCCTCCTGCGATCCAGCGCTGTGCACCATTGCATGGTGAAAGAGGAGCAGAGGTAGGCGGACAGGGGGCAGTCCCGGCATACGTGCAGAATGACGCCAGTCCCGTGCGCTCGCGAGCGGAGGGGGCAGACCCGGCATACGCGCAAATGTGTTTTGAAGGCGGACAGGGGTCAGTCCCGGCATAAGTGCAGAATAATGCCAGTCCCGTGCGCTCCCCGGCATGACCGTTGGAGGCTGGTTCTGAGAGTGGTAACCCGTGAGCGATTCCGACAGCGAGGTCTTTCACGTATGCCAAGACTGATCCCAGTGTTCCGTGTGCTCCGGGGGGACGGGATGTGATCCGAATGGCACTAAAACAAGGACGATTTCGGAT
>SLOV01000336.1 GCA_007132345.1 Kiritimatiellia bacterium | reverse complement strand
CCCCTCCAGAGGCGGGCTGACGCCCCTCCAGTCGGGAAGGTTCGAGGTGCTGGAGGGCGGAGTTATACGACGCCGTCAACGGTAGAGAGTGTGCGCATGACGCTGACCAAACGCTGGCGGGCTCGTGTAACTCGCCCCTCCAGAGGCGGGCTGACGCCCCTCCAGTCGGGAAGGTTCGAGGTGCTGGAGGGCGGAGTTATACGACGCCGTCAACGGTAGAGAGTGTGCGCATGACGCTGACCAGGCGCTGGCGGGCTCGTATAACTCGCCCCTCCAGAGGCGGGCTGACGCCCCTCCAGTCGGGAAGGTTCGAGGTGCTGGAGGGCGGAGTTATACGGACGTGAGTCTCCCGGTTGGTGGAACAACGTCCCTCCTCACGGGGGACGCCGGCAACGGTAGAGAATGTGCGCATGACGCTGACCAAACGCTGGCGGGCTCGTGTAACTCGCCCCTCCAGGCCGGTAGGTGTGGGCAGTCGATAAAGAGGGGCGATAAAGAGGGGCGATAAAGAGGGACGATAAAGAGGGACGACAAAGAGGGGCGACAAAGAGGGGCGACAAAGAGGGGCGACAAAGGATGGCTGGTTGCCAGGGACGGCTTGTGAATCCTTCCTGCCGGCCTCCGAAACAAGGGAAGAACCCCAAAACCCCAGACGGGAGCTGGAAGCTCCCGCTACGATGTGCGCCTGCACCTGGATGGTCCTGCCTCTCGCATTCTGAGATGAATCCGGTTGACGCCGGGCGGGGGGGCAGGTAATTTCTCGCGCCTTTGAAGGAAGACCCCATCGTCTAGCCAGGCCTAGGACACCAGGTTTTCATCCTGGTAACACGGGTTCGAATCCCGTTGGGGTCGCCATTTTCCTAAAGGTTCCTGCCCATGCCCCAGCAAAGCTATAACGTTGTCGTGGTCGGTATCGGCGCCGTCGGCAAGGAGATGATTCGCCTGCTGCGCGCCCGCAAGTTTCCCATCAAGAGCCTGACGATTCTGGCGCGCAGCGAAAGGGAAGAGGTCATCGACGGCGAGGCCTACCCGGTGAAGCCCGCCTCTCCGGAGGCCTTTGAGGGCATGGATTTCGCTTTTTTTGCCGGCACCGAGGGCGCGAAGGGCGCCTCCATGACGCTGGGCTGGGAGGCGGTGAAACGGGGCTGCGTGGTCGTCGATAACGGCGACGATTTCCGGATGGACGAACGGGTGCCGCTGGTGGTTCCAGAAGTGAATTCAGAGGCGCTTCGGCAGCATCAGGGCCTGGTCGCGAACCCGAATTGCAGCACCATCATCGCGCTCATGGCCTTGGCGCCGATTCATCGGGCCGCGGGTGTGCGCAGACTGGTTGCCTGCACCTATCAGGCCGTTTCGGGGAGCGGCAGCGCGGCTGTGGCGGAGCTTGAGGCACAGACGCGGGCCTGGGTGCAGGGCGAGGACGCGCCGCCGCAGGCCTATCCGCATCCGATCGCTTTCAACGTTCTACCCCAGATCGGCAGCGTGAAGGACGATAGCGGGGCCACCACCGAAGAGCAGAAGATGCGCCGCGAAACCCACAAAATTCTGGGCGACGCGCGGATGAAGATTTCCTGCACCTGCGTACGCGTGCCGGTCTTCAACGGGCACAGCGAGGCGCTGCACATGGAACTGGATAAGCTGCTGTCCGTGGAAGAGGCGCGTGAAATCCTATCCGCAGCCGAAGGCGTTGAGCTTGTCGACGATGTGGAAAATGCGACCTATCCGATGCCGATTCATGCCTCGGGCCGGGACAAGACCCTGGTAGGGCGGGTTCGCCCCGACAATGCCTTCGATGGACCGGGGCTGGCCTTGTTTGTCGCCGGTGACAATCTCTGGAAGGGCGCGGCGCTCAACACCATTCAGATTGCGGAGAAAATGGTGGAAATGGGGCTGGACCGGGTGCCGTAAGCCCGGCTTCCGCTTGTCATTCAACTCAGCGGTCGCTCAGCCCGGGAATCGACGGAGACCCTTCCCAGGACTGCGGCGTGTTCCAGGGCATGGCGGACTCTTCGGGAATGGTGGTGCAGCCCGCGACAATCACGAGGAGCAACGGCAGTGCGGCCACTTTGCAGATGGCGAGGCAAGCGGAGTGTAGAAACGTTGATGGCATGGTTCGCTTCTCTCTTATCCCTGGGGGGTGATCACGCTGTCTCCCCGATGGATGGAGAGCAGCATGGAGTCGAGCAGGATTTCGCCTACAGAGATGTCTGAGCGAACATCGCTGATTCGGATTTTGCCGACCAGTTCGGGGCCGCGATGCACGAGCATGACTGCGTTGGCGCGCATGCCCTCATCGGAGCCGATGTCGAGGACCACAAAGTTCCACTCTGGATTCACGGAGAGGATGCGCCCGGTGACGTCCGATGACATAATGACATCTCCGGTATCGGTTGCGCTGAGGGCCAGGCTGCGTCGCACCTCGTCCTCATAGGCCTGCTGCAGGGACTCGTACTCGGCCCGCGCATCGGCCAACTGGTTCATCTGCTGCTGGATCTGGTCGCGCGCGACTTCGATATCCTGTTCGAGACTCAGTTTTTCGTCTTCGAGTTGCATGATTTCGCTGTTGCGCTGGGCGAGCTGACTGTCTCTTGTGCGAATATCGCCCTCCAGGCGTGCCACGGTTTCGCGCGTTTGATCGAGCGTGGCCTCCGTCGATTCCAGGGTGCTCCGGGTTTGCGCGAGTGTTCCGCGGGTGGTCTCAAGCGTTTCCTTCGTTTCCTCGAGTGTCTCGAATTGATTCCGCGCGGCCAGTTGCAGGGCTCGGACCTGTCCGTCCATGGTGTCGGGGTCCATGAGGGCCATTCGATTGAGGCCGGGATAGCGAATGGCCTGTGCAATGCCCTCGGCGCCAGTTTCGAGGGTCTGAACACGGCGCTTGAGAACTTCGCGCCGGCCGAAGAGCATGATGCCAAGCGTCAGGGAGACGATGGAAAGCACCAGCATTGCGAAAACCAGGGGTTTGACCAGTTTGCTCATGTCGTAAAGAATCTCCTCCACACTCCAGCCGATAAGCTTCCCTCATAGGGTAGAGTCGGGAGTTGCCGGATGTCAACGGAGATTCCGCGTAGAATCTCGGGCTGGGCGCATATGCATTCTGCGGCTCGCGATTGCGATAGCGGTGGTCATCTAGGAAGATGGAGGCTAGGATTCAATGACGAAGGACCCAAATACCCAAGCTCGAATGAAGCCCGAAGCCCGAATGACAAATCGAGGGCCAGAACGTGGCGCGAGGATGGGCGAGAGAATCCATACGAGCTGTAAGAGCGCCCCGTTTTCTTCGGGGATGCCTGTACATTCTCTGGGTTTCGGATTTGAGGCTTCGGGTTTCTTTCGGGCTTGGGTGCTTCGTCATTCGGGATTCCGGGCGCATCGGAAACGCCAAACAGTCCCGGCGCCTCAATGAGCGTTGTTCATTTTCCAAGCGGAGGACCACCAGAAGTGAAATGCGCCCTCTCGGGCTCAGGCGTTGGCTTCGTCGAGCAGACGGCAGCCATCCAGCAGGAGCGTGAGTGTCGGTTTGGCAATTGGGTTGTCGCAGCGTGGCGGCTGACCCTGGACGAACTCGAACTCTCCGCGTGTGGCGTGGGCGAGGACGGCGTGGACCGCCGATTCGCCTTGCCAGTGCTGATAGCGGGCGCGGCAGATTTCGCCGTTCAGGAAGGAGATTTCGGCCACATGCCGGTGGGCGTCCCGCACGGTGAGCAGCCCGTTCTGCCCGGTGGAGTTGAGGAGTTGGATCAGGTCGGTGATGCGGAGGATCTCCAATTTGCCGCTGAAGTGGCCGCTCCGTTTCGATGCCGGCGGGGCCTCCTCGGCGGGGCGGAGCCGCTGGGCCACGCGGGGGTGCTCCGGCCCGACGAAGAGCATACGGTAAGGGCGCAGCAGCAGGTGGTCGCCTACAATCAGTGCTTCGGGTTTGTCGGTGAGGCAGACGCGGTTGACAAAGGTGCCATTGACGCTTCCGAGGTCGCGCACAAAGAAGCGGTCGATCGAGAAGTAGATGATTGCGTGCCGCTTGCTGATTCGCGGATCGGCGAGGACCACATTACAGGCGTTGCTGTCGCGGCCAAGGAGGATCTCGCGGCTGCGGGAGAGTGGAATGATCAGGTCGCGGAGAATGAGATAGCCTTCGCCCGCCGGCCCGTTGCCGGCGTCGGTGAGGCTGCGGGTGGTGACGTCGAGTTGAGCGGCGCTGAAGTTTTCTACTTCTTCGGCCAGGATCTCGTTGCGGCTGAGGTCATGAGGACTGGCTGAATGGCTGTGCGGATTCATTGATCTCGAATTCCATGCCGATGGCCGGGAGGCCTTGATTGGATTGGTCTTCTTCCGCGAGGAGGCGCTCGACGGATCGGCCGGTTTCGTTGGCATAGAGGCGCACCAGGCCCGGGTTCGATTCTTTGTCGAAGACGACCAGCATGAGCATTTCGCCTTCGAGGCTCTGCATATAGACGCTGTTATTACCGCCTTGGTGGAAAACGCAGTGGAAACCGCCCTCGCCGATGAGTCGGGCGAGTTCCTGGGTGGCGAAGAAGGAGCCTGCCGCAAGCGCGGACATATTCTCTTCGTTTTGGTACTCGGCCATGGTGCGCTGGGCAATGATGTTGCCGCCCTTGTCGCTGAGGTAGACCGCGCGTGCTTCGGCGCGATCCAGCAGTTGCTGGAGCAACCGCTCCACACGCAGGCTCAGTTCGATGGTCATCGTAAAGATCATTGGCTCACCTTTCGGATACACAGACCTCGTCGGGCAGCGAGCTACCGGCCAGGTTGTTTTGCTTCATGAAGTGAGCCATGACCATTTTCGACATCAGGTTGAGGGTCTCGAAGACCCCAACCCCTTCCGTACTGACGGCTTCGATCGTGGGCACACGCGTTTCTCTGTTGTTGAGAAGAAAATCGATGTAGTGGACCGGCGCCACCATCGGCAGGTCCCGCTTGTTGAACTGGAGCAGATAGGGAAGGCGGGCCAGGCTGTCGTTCTGCAGACGCAGATTGCTCTCCAGGTTGGCCAGGCTGTCGAGGTTCTCTTCCATCTTATCGAACTGGGAGTCGGCTACGAAGACCACGCCGTCCACATTGCGCAACACCAGCTTGCGGGTCTCGTTGTAGATGTTCTGGCCCGGCACGGTGTAGAGCTGGAATTTCGAAATGAAGCCCTTGATCACATCCGATTTCAGCGGCAGAAAATCAAAGAAGAGGGTTCGATCCTGTTGCGTGGAGAGCATGGTGAGCTCGCCACGTGTGCGCGGGTCCACCGCCATATGAATCTGTTCAAGATTCGTCGTCTTCCCGCAGAGCGCAGGGCCGTAATAGACGATCTTGAACGCGATCTCCCGCCTCGCGAAGTTAATGAATGCCACGGTACACCTCTCGATTCCTTTTCATACTAGCTCTCATCGCCGGCACCCGTTTGAGCACGAAGCGTGCCGACTCTATCCGTGCGGAACGAAATCGATGAGCAGGATGGCCATGCATGGAGAATCGGTCATGAAGAGGTTTCAGTTGTGCGAATATGAAACGTCGCGAATCGGGAAGGGCAACTGCACGGGCGTGCCGGGGATTCAGGACTACGCGCGATGCGGCGGGACCCTCTGATCGCCCGTTGGGCTTGTTTTGCATGCACCCTACGCCGACGCTGGCACAGCATTTGCTCAATGGTCAGCCTGTGAACATATTCATCCAGTCCGAGTCCCTCAGCCGATAGGAGTGCAAATCGTGTCATTTCTTAATTTCCTCTTTCGTGAACGCGGCGATAAAGACGAGTCCGCTTCCCCAGCGGTGCTCGATGTCGAGCCACCCCAGCCAGAGGACGTCGACGCTGTGGAGACAGAGGCCACCAGCGCCGTCACCGAAGAACTAGCCGATGAACCCGAGGCAGGTCCGGTCTATGGCAACGAGCCAGCGAGCAGCGACCTTGAAAGTATCCGGGCGGCCCTCCTCAAGATCGCCGAGGTGATCCACGACGATGACGAAGCGGTCGAGGAACAAGAAGATTCCAGTTCGCTCTCCGTCGTGGAACTGACGGCCGAGCAGATCGCCGATCTGATTCCGGGCGTCTTCAAGGCGGGCGCCGCGGAGGACGTCAGCAGCGAGCGCACATTCGGCGTCCGCGTGCCGGACCTCTTCGAGCAACTCCGCACCGGCAAGGTGGTCACCGCCATGAGTCGCGTGTTGACGGAGATTCCAGCGGAGTGGCTGGCGCGCCCGGCACAGTCGATGAGCCGCGATGAAGTCTCGATCCCGTTGCACCTCGCGGTCTCCGCGGTGCGTGCCGACGAACTTGTGAAGCGTACGCCGACGGTCGAGCGGAATCCGGAACTCAAAGACATGCCCAACCTCTTCTCGATGGGTGGGCCGCCCAAAGCGCCCCCCAGCACCGAATCGCTCTTCGGTGCCGCACCGCCCCGGGCGGAGGAGACGACGATCAAACAGCCGCTTCCCGAGGCAACCAAACCGGGCCTGGATATGTTCGAACGCGCCGCCGAATCTCCCGCCGCCTCGCGCCCCGCGGCGTCGCGCCCGCCTACTCCGTCGTCGCGCACGGCCCCCGGCGCAAAACAAGGGTTCGTTTTCGAGTTCAACGAGGCCGCCACGCCCTTCCGGCGCGCGGACGAAGTGAAAGACGAGATTGCCGACGAAGAGAGTGCGAAGAAAGCCGCTGCGCCCCAGGCCCCGGTCCCCCCGGAGGCCCCTGCACCCAACGTGCCAGAGCCGCAGGCCAAAGCGCCCGAGGCACCGCCGCCGGTCTCGAAACTGGCCAATCCATTCGCCCCCATGCCGGAGGCGGCCAACCTCTTTGCGCCGGCAACACCGCCGCCGCCCAAGGCGGAACCCGCGCCGAAGGCCGACAAAGAGCCTGCGCCCGCCGCACCGGAACCTGCGCCGCCCGCCAAGCCGCCGGTCGAGACGCCAGCGCCTGAGCCGGCCGCAAACGCCGTGAAGCCGCGCGAGGAGAAAGGCACCGGCAAGCTTGCGGTGCTTCCGGAACGCGCCGATGGCGTCCAACTCCATGGTGTCGATCTGAACACCGCCGACGAGGAGCGCATGGTGGACTGCATCCCCGGTGTCGGGGTGCGGATGGCGGCCCGCATTGTGCGGTATCGGAATCAGCAGGGGCCCTTCACCTGCATTCAGGATCTCGTCAATGTGCCGGGCATCGGTCCGTCGACTTACGAGAAGATGACCGGCGCCTCCTGGTCCGAGGCGCGCGACGAACTGCGCCGGGTGCTCGATCACCTCCTGGGCAGGTCGAGAAGCGCCATGCCGGACCTCCGCGCCGTTGCCGCCCGCTTCGCCCGTCAGCCGGGCTTCTCGGGTTGCATCCTGGTTCACAAAGATGGGCATGTGCTGGCGGCTGACTGGCCGGACAATAAGGCCGAGGTCGTCGGCGCCATTGCCCCGCAGCTCTTCAAGAAAGTGGCTCCGTATGTGGAGCAACTCGGTTTCGGAGAAGTCAACCCGGTCACCCTGTGCTTCGGTGAGGATGTCCTCACCCTGGTCTACAGCGGCGAAATCCTGATCGGGACGCTTCACGAGATCGGGCGCCTGGACAAGAACCAGCTCCGACTCATTCAACTTGCGGGAGCCGAACTCGAAGACCGAATGGAACGAACCAAGTTGCCGCAAGATCCGTAGACATGTTGCTATCCTCCTCCTGGGAAACCCCGGCCACAGGGCCGGGGTTTCTGTTGCTTGACGGACAGACGGGTTTTCAGCGAGAGTTTGTCCAAGAGCAGTCCAAGGAGTCACAACGCGTATGACCAAGCTTCCCATGGCCCTGACCATTGCCGGTTCCGACAGCGGCGGCGGTGCGGGGATTCAGGCCGACCTCAAGACCTTCGCCGCGCTGGGCGTCTTTGGCAGTACGGCCATCACCTGCGTCACAGCCCAGAATCCGGATGGGGTCGCGGCGATTCATCCGATTCCCGCGGAGATCGTGGAGAAGCAGATTAAGGCCGTTTGCGATTCCTTTCCTGTGCGCGTTGCCAAGACGGGCATGCTCTACTCCGCGGAAATCATCCGGGCCGTCGCCATGGAGGATATCCGGGAAGGAATCGCCGTCCTGGTCGTCGACCCGGTGATGGTGGCCAACTCCGGTGCGCGGCTCTTACTGGCCGATGCCATCGATGCCCTGTGCAAAGACCTGTTGCCAAAGGCGCGCATTGTAACGCCGAACCTGCACGAGGCCGAGATTCTCTGTGGGCACTCCATCTCCTCCGTGGAGGAATTGAGACAGGCCGCCCGCACGATTGGCGATAAGTTCGATGTGGCATGCGTCGCCAAAGGGGGCGCTCTGATGGGTGACGATCTGGTGGACGTGCTCTACGACGAAGGCGACGAGCATGTCTTTTCCGCGCCGCGTGTTCCGGCGAGTCAGACCCACGGGGCCGGCTGCGCCTTCTCGGCGGCGATCACGGCCTATCTCGCCAGGGGCGAGTTGCTCAAAGATGCCGTTGCGGCCGCCAAGGCCTATGTGGCGCACGCGCTCCGCGCAGGGATCGAAGTGGGGCATCATCAGCCCCTCAATCTCTTCTGGAGCGAACGCGCGGAGAATTGACGGTGACGAACGCCGGCGAGGCGGTGTCGAGCCGCCGGAGTTTCCGGCCCTCCGAGCCGTTACGCCGTCCGCTGGTGGCCGCCTGCATTCTTTTCGTCGTGGCCACGCGCGTTGGCCTCTGGGTTCCGCTTTCCCCTGCACCTGTTGTCGGGCTGATCCTGGCTCTGGCCGCATTGGGCCGTTTTGCTGTTTCCAGCAGAGGGGCGCGTACGATTCTTTTCGCGGCCGTCTTTGCCCTGATGGCGGCGCTCGCGGCCAGCCACCGCGCCTTCTTTGTGCCGTCGAGCGATCTTTCGCAGAAGATGGAACGCTCCGCCGAACGCTTCTCGGTTCGAGGCCGCATTCGCGGCGAAGTCGGTATGGAGGTCGGGGGCGAAGGCGAGCGGCTCCATTTCATGCTGACGCTGCTTGAGATCCGCAGACGGGGTGAATGGGAACCCGCGAGCGGGAGGTTGCGGGTCCGCTGGCAGCAGCCTCCGAACACGCTGCGGCCCGTGTATGGGGATGTGTGGGAAATGGAGGGCGTGGTGCGCGAGCCCCCCGGCGGCGTCCGGCACTCCGCTGACGCACGGCCCTTCTCGATGCGTGTTGATGGGGGCCCTGCGCGCCGATTGGCCGAAGGCCAGGGCAACCCGCTGCGGGCCTGGTCGCTGGCCCGGCGCCGCGATTGTGCCCGCATCCTGGGGGCGGGCCTCGACGATTTTCCGGAGACGGCTGGTTTGCTGCGTGCCTTGCTCCTGGGCTATCGGGAAGAGCTTCCCGAAGCCCACGAGCGTGCTTTCTCCCGAACCGGCATGCTGCACATCTTCGCGGTCTCCGGCCTGCATGTCGGGGTCATGGCGGCCCTCGCGATCGGGCTTCTGCAAGGGCTGGGTCTGCCGCGTTATCGATGGATCCTTGTCCTGGCGCCCTTGCTGATCTTCTACACCGTGCTCACCGGGATGAAGCCGAGTGCCGTGCGCGCCTGTGCGATGGCGCTGGCCTACTGGTCTGCTTCCCTGCTGTGGCGGCGGCCCGACCCGCCGTCGGCGCTGGCGCTCGCCTGTATGGCGCTGCTGCTCTGGGACCCGCTCCAACTCCTGGCCCCGGGTTTTCTTCTCTCGTTCGTCGTGGTGACGGGCCTGGTGGTCCTTGGCGGGCCGCTGCATGGGTGGATGAGTGCCCGGCTGCGAGGCGATGCACTGCAGCTTCCGCTGCGCTCGTCGTGGAGCGAAACGGTCGATGCCGTGCGGCGCTATGGCGTGGGGCTGGCCTCGACGTCGGTGGTGGCATGGCTCTGTTCCTCGCCCCTCATCGCATCGGTCTTTCATCTCTTTTCGCCCGT